>NZ_CAHJWW010000289.1 GCF_903643035.1 Sphingomonas bacterium
CGCGGCCCGGGCGGGCTCCGCGCCCGTCACGTCGGACCTGAGCGCGGCGGCGAGCTTCGGCGCGGCGGCGGGATCGGCGGCGTGCAGGTTCACCACCGCGCGCGTCGCGTCGCCCTTGAACAGTCGGCGGGTGGAGGCGAGGATCGCGGCGGGCGTGAACATGCGCTTGGCGCGCGCGTCGGCGAACACCTTGTAGCTCGCCTCGGGGCTGGTCGTCGTCTCGCGGATGTCGAGCGCCTGGACCAGATCGTCGGCGAGGTGCGAGCCCATCTGGACGCGCGCGGTGTCCGCCTGCGTCTTCATCGCCGAGTCGTAGCCGGCGAGTTCCTGGTCGATCTCCGCCTGGCTGGGCGGGCGCGTCATGGCATCGGCGATCACCCCGCGCACGTCACGAAGCGCCAGTTCCCAGTCGTCGCCCAGCGGCACGATGTTGACCGAGGTGATGTTGGCGGACCGCGACACGTCGTCCAGGCCGACCGACGCCTGGAGGAAGCTGCCGCCGGCGCGGGCGCGCGTCTCCAGCCGGCGGTCGATCACCTGCGTCGCGATCGTGTCGACCAGCCGGCGCTGGTTGAAGATCACCGTGTCGTTGTTGAAACGCCACGGCCGCAGCACGGCGGTGCTGACGACCTCCGGGATCGACGCCTCGACCGTCGTTGCGGTGGTGGGCAGGCCCGCGTGCGGCCGGCCGAAGTCGGGCACGGGCGGCACGGGACCGACGCCGCGCCAGCTCGCGAAGTTCCTTGTCACCAGCCGGGCCAGCACGTCCGGTTCCATGTCCCCCACCACCACGACCACCGCGTTCGCCGGCCGGTACCAGCGATCGTGGAAGGCGAGCACGGTCGGCGCGGTGGCCGCCTCCAGCGTCTTGATGTTGCCGATCGGCGAGCGGTCCGCGAGCGGCTGGCCAGCGAAGAAGGTGGCGCGCACCGTGTCGCCGACCCGCACCTGCGGCCCCGGCTGCTCGCGCTGCTCGGCCAGCACCACCGGGCGTTCCGCGTTCAGCGCGGCGGGCACGATGTTGGGCTTCTCCATCATGCCCGACAGGATCTTGAGCGACTCGTCCAGGCTCGTCGGCGTCGCGCCCGGCAGGTCGAGGTGATAGACGGTCTGCGTCGGGGTGGTCTGCGCGTTCTGGTCGGTGCCGAAGGTGGCGCCGAACCGCTGCCACGTCCGCTTCGCCTCGCCGTCGGGCACGTACTCGCTGCCGCGGAACGACAGGTGCTCGATGAAATGCGCAAAGCCGCGCTCGCTGTCGGTCTCGTTCAGCGAGCCCGCCTCGATCCGCACCCGTATCGCGACCTGGCCGGGCGGCACGCCGTTCCGGCGGACGGCATAGCGCAGCCCGTTGGGCAGGCGGCCGAAATGCCATTCCCTGTCCTGGGCGATGTCGCTGCCCTTGTAGAGCCAGGGCGAGGTGTCGACGGCGACCGTCGCGGGATCGATCTGGCCGCCGACGATCACGGCCGGGGCGGCGGCCGGAGCGGCCGGAACCTGCGCCGGCGCCGGCTGGCCAAGGGCGGGGACGCTCGCGCCGCACAGAAGGACGGCGAGCGGGGCGGCGCGCGGCGTGCGCAGGATGCGGTTCATGCCCGCTCCCTAGCCGGCCCGGCTGAACGTCGCCAGAACGTGCGCGCGCCGGACGATGGACGACATGGGCGCCATGGTCGCCGCATGACTGCCAGCCCGACCGCCCTCCGGCGGGACCGGCGCGACGCCGGACGTTCCCGCCATGATTTCGCCCACGATTGCTCGTAGCGGGGCGATCGATTACCCCTGCCGATCCCGCGTCTCCGCGGGCGACCGGCTCCAAGGCCTATACGAAGAGGGCACGAGATTGGACGTCCAGACCTCCCGCCAGCCGCAGGCCGGGCCAGCCGCCCCGCACCCCTTGCCCCATGCGGACTCCCGGCCGGCTTTGTGGCCGGAATCGGGCATGGGCGCCGAGGAGGCGGGGATCCGCGTCCCCGACATCAACGTGATCTCGGGCGCGCCGGCGCCGGGCACGCAGATGAAGGCGGAAACGAACCGGCCGTACATCATCACGGTCGGCAAGCACCTGCGCGGGCTGTTCGACCGGCTGATCGCCTCGTCCTCGCTGGTGCCCAACGACCCCGTGCTCGACGTCCGGGACTTCGCGTGGACGCAGGTGCTGCGCGAGAACTGGCAGGCGATCCGCGACGAGGCCGTGAAGGTCGCGCTGGTCGGCGAGGCGGCGCCCAGCCTCGCGACGATCTCCCCCGACCACCGCTCGATCGCGCAGATCAACATGTGGCGGTCGTTCTTCCTGTGGGGCTACAGCTATCCGATCGAGGAGAACCTCGCCCGCTGCCCGGAGACGGCGAAGGCGGTGGCGCGGATACCGGGACTGAACAGCGCGTTCTTCTCCATCCTGGCGCCCGGCACCCACATCCCCGACCATCGCGGCGTCACCAAGGGGCTCATCACCTGTCACCTCGGCCTCATCGTGCCGCGCGACGGCGATGTCAGGATGCGCGTCGACGACCGCATCGTCCGCTGGGCGGAGGGCGAGACGCTGGTGTTCGACGACACCTACCAGCACGAGGTATGGAACGACACGGCAGGCACGCGCGTGGTCCTGCTCGTCCAGTTCGAGCGGCCGCTGCGCCAGCCGGGCAAGTGGTTCGCCGAATTCTTCATGGGCTTCGTCCGCCGCTCCGCCTTCGTGCAGGAGGCGCGCGACAACATCATGAGCTGGAACGCGGCGGTGAAGCAGCTCGACTATTGAGGTCGGCGCTGGGGGCGGCGCGGACGGGACGCGCGCGATGACGGTCCGCGCGCGCATCATCCCCTGCCTCGACGTCGCGGGCGGGCGCGTGGTCAAGGGCGTCAACTTCGTCGCGCTGCGCGACGCGGGCGATCCCGTCGAGCAGGCGCGCGCCTATGACGCGGCGGGCGCGGACGAACTTTGCTTCCTCGACATCTCGGCCAGCCACGAGGGGCGCGGCACGCTGCTCGACGTGGTCGGCCGCACCGCCGCCGTCTGCTTCATGCCGCTGACCGTCGGCGGCGGGGTGCGCAGCGCCGACGATGCGCGCGCGCTGTTGCTGGCGGGCGCGGACAAGGTGGCGGTCAACTCCGCCGCCGTCGCCCGGCCCGAACTGGTGGGCGACATCGCGCGGCGGTTCGGCAGCCAGTGCTGCGTGGCCTCGATCGACGCGCGCTCGGTCGGAGGGGGGCGGTGGGAGGTCTTCACCCACGGCGGCCGGCGAGCGACCGGGGTCGACGCGGTGGCGCATGCGGTTCGGCTGGCGGCGCTGGGCGCCGGCGAGCTGCTCGTCACCTCGATGGACCGCGACGGCACGCGC
>NZ_CAHJWW010000290.1 GCF_903643035.1 Sphingomonas bacterium
GGCCCACCCGGTCCAGCCGGCGCGCGCGGCGGCGACCTCGGCCGCGACGTCGCCCGTCTCCCCGCGCCACAGGAGCGCCCCGGTCGCAGGTTCGAAGGAGACCAGTTCGGGCATGTCGCGGGGTGATAGACCGGAAGGGGTTGATCTTGTTTGAACGACCGTCCTCCGATCGCCGGCCGCGCACCCTGCCCGTCAGGCCCGGGTGGGCGGAATCTATTCGAGCGCCGCGCCCATCGCGCGCACCTGCGCCACCTTGGCGTGGAACGGCCCCCAGTCGTCGTCCTGCGCGATCGGCGCCCAGATCGCCTCCACCTCGTCGATCAGCATCGAGCAGGGCTCGCCCGACCAATAGGGGTGATCGCGACCCTTGCGCGGCCGGTACGGCGCCAGCGCCGCGCGCAGTTCGTCCCACTCGCCGCCATAGCCGGCGGGCAGCGCGCCGCCGAACGCGTCGAAGAAGAACCGGTCCAGCCCCGCGCCGCTCGCGCGCAGGCCGCACTCGATCGCCTGGACCAGCGACCGGTCCTCCTCGCCGCGCGGCGTTAGCCCCAGCCGCCACGCCATCGCCGCGCCGATCGCCGCCTGGTATGCGGGCGCGAAGCCGTCGAGCGCGGCGATCAGCGGCTCCGCCTCGCAGATCGGCCGCAACGCGACCGCCAGCTGCATCGCGTTCCAGTGGATCGCCTCGGGCTGGCGACCGAAGGCATAGAGGCCGGTCCGGTCGAAATAGGCGGCCGTGAACGCCGGGTCCCAGCTGGGCGCGAACCGCCACGGGCCATAGTCGAAGCTCTCGCCCGTCACGTTGATGTTGTCGGTGTTGAGGACGCCATGGACGAACCCCGCCGCCATGTAACCCGCCGCCAGCCGCGCGGTGCGCGCGACGACGTTGGCCAGCAGCTGGACGGCGGGCTCCGACCCCGGCCGTTCGCCGTGCAGCTCTTGCAGGACATAGTCGGTCAGCGTCCGCAGCCGCGCCTCGTCGCGTTCGTAGGCCAGCCGCTGGAAGCTGCCGATGCGGATGTGGCCGTGGGACAGGCGAACCAGGACGGCGGACCGGGTGGGGGAGGGCTCGTCGCCGCGGTCCAGCGCCTCGCCCGTCTCGATCACGGAGAACGAGCGGCTGGTCCCGACGCCCAGCGCCTCCAGCATCTCGGTCGCCAGCACCTCGCGCACCGCTCCCTTCAGCGTCAGCCGGCCGTCGCCGGACCGGCTCCATGGGGTCGTGCCCGATCCCTTGGTGCCGAGGTCCATCAGCCTGCCGGCCCCCATGCCCGCGCCGTCGCGCAGCTGAGCGAAGGTGAAGCCGCGCCCGTCGCCCAGTTCGGGATTGTAGGTGCGGAACTGGTGGCCGTGGTATCGCAGCGCCACCGGCTGCGGCAGCGTGCCGGGCAGGGGCGCGAACCGTCCGAACCGGCGCACCCAGTCGGCGTCGTCCAGCGCGTCCAGCCCCACGGTGGCGGCGGCGCGATCGTTGCGGAACCGCAGCCGCGTCTCCGGGAAGTCGGCCGCCGCGACCGGATCGAAGAAGCCGTCGCCGAGCGTCAGGAGCGTCGAGGCGGGGCGATAGGCTTGCGGGTCCAGGGTCATGCGGCGATATGGTGGCCGCCGGGCGCAGGGCGCAACCGGCGGCGGGGATGAAGGCGTGGCGGCATGACGGACTCCCCTGACGCGTCCTTCGACGCGCCCTTCGACGCTCTGGTGTTCGGTCCCGGCGACGTCGACCTGTCGCGCTCGCCGCTGGCGGGGCGGATCGATGCCGAGACGTATGTGCTGGGCGCGTTCAATCCCGGCCTCACCCGGCTGGCGAGCGGCAACCTCCTGATGATGGTCCGCGTCGCGGAGGCGTTGCGCCATCCGATCCGCGGCGGCAGCGTCCACTCGATCCGGTGGGACGGCGCGGGCGACGCCGCCCGCTGCGTCCTCGACGCCTGGCCGCTCGGCCTCGTCGACACCGCCGATCCGCGCCAGGTGCAGATGCGCGGCGCGGGCTTCCGCGTGCTGGCGCTCACCTCGCTGTCGTGGCTGCTGCCGGTCGAGCTGTCGGCGGACGGGCGCCGGGTGGAGGCGGTGCATCACGATCGCGCGATCGCGCCGCGCGCCTCCTACCAATGCTATGGCGTCGAGGACGCGCGGATCGCCCGCGTCGGCGACCGCTGGCTGATGACCGCCTGCTGCGTCAGTCCCGAGCGGCACGGCACCGCGCTCTATTCCTCCGCCGACGCGCTCGACTGGCGGCTGGAGGGCCTGGTCCTCGACCACCAGAACAAGGACATGGTGATCTTCGAGGGGCTGATCGCGGGCCATTACTGGGCGCAGACGCGGCCGCTGGGCGATTGCTGGTTCGCCTATCCGCCCGATAGCGAGTGGCGCGCGGGGCCGTCGATCAACCTGGCGAGCTCGCCCGACGCGCTCCACTGGCGGCCAAGCGGACATCCCGGCATCCGCCCCCACGCCGCCACCGTCTCGACCGCGCGGATCGGCGCGGGGGCGCCGCCGATCCTCACGCCCGAGGGCTGGCTGACGCTGTGGCACGGGGCGGAGCCGTCGGGGCAGGTCGGCATCTATCGCACCTATTGGTCGCTGCTCGACCGCGACGAGCCGTGGCGCGTGATCCGCACCGGCCATCCGCCGCTGATCGAGCCGGCCCCCGCGCTGACCGAGCCGCTGCGCGACCGGATGTACGTGTCCGACGTGACGTTCACGACCGGGCTGGTCGATGCGGGCGACCACTGGATCGTGGCGAGCGGCGAGGCGGACCTCGCCTGTCGGATCACGCACCTGCCCAAGGCCGGCTTCGCGTGATCGCGCATCTCAAGGGGCGACTGGAGTCGACGGGGGTCGACCATGCGGTGATCGACGTCGGCGGCGTCGGCTATCTCGTCGGCGCGTCGGCGCGCACGCTGGCCGCCATCGGCCCGGTGGGCGAGGCGGCGACGCTGTTCACCGAGATGCTGGTGGCGGAGGACGCGATCCGGCTGGTCGGCTTCGCGGGACCTGTGGAACGCGACTGGTTCCGGCTGCTGACGGGCGTGCAGGGCGTCGGCGCGCGGGTGGCGCTCGCGATCCTGTCGGCGCTGGAGCCGGCCGAACTGTCGCGCGCGGTGATGGCGCAGGACAAGGCGACGGTCGCCCGCGCGAACGGCGTCGGCCCCAAGCTCGCGGAGCGGATCGTGCGCGAGCTCAAGGACAGGGTCGGCGGCATCGCGCTGGGCTTGAGCGCGGGTCTGGGCGCCGGGGCGTCGGCGCAGGTCCAGTCCGCCCTGGGGCCGGTGGGCGCGGCGGCGGATGCGGCGTCGGCGCTGCTGAAGCTCGGCTTCCGTCC
>NZ_CAHJWW010000291.1 GCF_903643035.1 Sphingomonas bacterium
CCGCCGCGAACCGGCGCTCGTCGGGCGAGAGCGGTACGGGCGGGGCCTCGCTGCGGTCGCGCGACGGCGCGTGCCCGAAGACGTCGGCCAGCCCGCGGCGGACGGTGCGACGGTCGTGTCGGGGCTGGCGCGCGGCATCGACACGCAGGCGCATGTCGGCGCGGGCACCGCGACGGTCGCGGTGATCGCGAGCGGCATCGACGTGGTGTTCCCGCCCGAGAACGCGGCGCTCCAGCAGCGGCTGGGCGACGATGCGCTGCTGGTGGCGGAGCAGCCGCCCGGCACGGAGCCGCGAGCGCGCCACTTTCCCTATCGCAACCGCATCATCGCCGGCCTCGCGCAGGGGACGGTGGTGGTGGAGGCGGTGCCCAGGTCGGGCTCGCTCATCACCGCGCGGCTCGCGGCGGAGGCGGGGCGCGAGGTGATGGCGGTCCCCGGCCACCCGCTCGATCCGCGCGCGCAGGGATGCAACCTCCTGATCCGCGACGGCGCGACACTCGTCCAGTCCGCCGCCGACATCCTGGAAATGATCCGTCCCATCGACCCACGCTCGGTCCGCGCGCCCGCCGGCCGCTACTCGGCGCCGCCAGCCGATGCGAGCGATGCCGATCGCCGCGACGTCGCCCGGCTGCTCGGCCCCGTCCCGGTCGCGGTCGACGAGCTGATCCGCCAGTCCAGCCTGTCGCCGGCGGCAGTGCAGACGGTGCTGCTCGAACTGGAGCTCGCCGGTCGGCTGGAGCGTCATGCCGGTGGCCGGGTTAGCGCGGCTTGAGGCCGGGCGTCGCCATGGCGGTCGGCACGCTTGTCGGTAGGGGACGAACCCGGTAGTCGCTCGGGGGTCCATGCCCAGCGCCCGCTCCCGCTCTCCCCGTTCCTCCCGTTCTCCCTGGCGGCGCCGTTTCTGGCTGGCCGTGAAGGCCGCGTTCGGGGTGGCCGTGCTCGCCGCGGTCGCGCTCGGCGTCGCAGTGTACATGGCGGAGGGCCAGCTGCCGAGCTTCGAGGAGCTGAAGTCCTCGCCCAACGGCCAGATGGTCCGCGTCCATGCAGCCGACGGCACGGTGATCGTGTCGCTAGGGCCGAGCTATGGCGAGTGGCTGTCCTACGATCGCATACCGGCGGTGATGCGCGACGCGGAGATCGATACGGAGGACCGGCGTTTCTACAGCCATCCCGGCGTCGATCCGATCGGTATCGGCCGCTCGATCCAGGTCCGGTTCCAGCGCGGCCACTGGGTACAGGGCGGGTCGACGATCACGCAGCAGCTGGCGCGCAACGTCTTCCTGAACAGCCAGAAGAAGTTCGGACGCAAGTTCCGCGAGGCGATCCTGGCGCTCGCGCTGGAACGCAGGTTCACCAAGCAGCAGATCCTCGAGCTCTACCTCAACAAGGTGTACTTCGGCGGCGGCGCCTATGGCATCGACGCCGCGTCGCGCAAGTTCTTCGGCCATGGCGCGGACCGGCTGAGCCTGGGCGAGGCGGCGGTCATCGCCGGTCTGGTGAAAGCGCCCTCGCACTATTCGCCCAGCGCCGATCTCGACGCCGCGAAGGGCCGCGCGGGCGTGGTCCTGTCGCTGATGCGGCGTGCCGGCGACATCACGGCGACCCAGGCCGGGGACGCCGATATCGGGAACGTATCGTTCACGCCCGAGCCGCGGCAGAACAGCGTGCGCTATTTCACCGACTGGGCGCTGCCGCAGCTCGATACGCTGATCGACGAGAAGGACCGCCCGCTGGACGTCTGGACGACGCTCGACCTGTCGATGCAGGGCGACGCGGACGACGCGATCCGCCGGAACGCGCCGCCCGGCGCACAGGGCGCGCTCGTCAGCCTCGACCGCGACGGCGCGGTACGCGCGATGGTCGGCGGCACCGACTATGTCGCCTCGATCTACAACCGTGCGACCCAGGCGGTGCGCCAGCCCGGATCGTCGTTCAAGCTGTTCGTCTATCTCGCCGCGCTGGAATCGGGCCGCAAGCCCGAGGACACGGAAGTCGACGAGCCGGTGACGATCGCCGGCTGGAGCCCCCGCAACGACAGCCGTCGCAACTCCGGCCCGGTCACGCTGCGTACGGCCTTCGCCTATTCGCTCAACACGGTGGCGGCCAAGCTCGGGCAGGGGGCCGGCTTCCAGACGGTGGCGGATATGGCGCGACGGTTCGGGATCACCACGCCGGTCAACACCCACCCGTCGATGGTGCTGGGCACGTCCGAGGTGCGGCTGATCGACATGACGCGCGCCTTCGCCAGCGTCGCCGACAAGGGCGTGGCGACCACCCCCTATGGCATCACGCGCGTCACCGCCGACGGCCAGGTGATCTACGAGCATCAGGTGGACCGCAGCCATGTGCTGGTCGCGCCCTATGTCGCCGCCGAGATGACCGACCTGCTGCAGACCGCGGTCAACACCGGCACCGGCAAGGCGGCGCAGATCGGCCGGCCGGTCGCGGGCAAGACCGGCACCACCTCGTCCAGCAAGGACGGCTGGTTCCTGGGCTTCTCCAGCGGCATCACCACCGGCGTATGGATGGGCCGGGACGACAACCGCGCGATACCGGGTCTGCATGGCGGCACCGCCCCCGCCCGCGCCTTTGCCGCCTATATGAGCCGCGCGGTGGCGAGCCGGCCGGTCGAGCAGTTCGACACGCAGGTGACGCTGCCCGACATGCAAGTCGAGCCCGACGACGAGGCCTATGGCCGTCCCGACAACGGCAGCATGGGCGCCTTCGTCGACGAGGACGGCAATCCGGTCGGACAGGACGGCGGCACCGCGCCGGCCGACACGCCCCAGCCGTTTGCCGCCCCGCCCGCCGCTCCGCCGGCGCAGGACGGCGTCGGACCCGCCGCCACCGCGACCGTGCCGCCGCGGCTGGATCAGGACTGGATAGACCGCGTCACCGGCCGCGACCGCCGCGATGCCCCGCCCGTGCGAGCGCCGCGCGTGGCCCGTCCACAGGCGCCGGACGGGTATTAGATCCCGTCATTCAGCCCCCATCACCCGACCGGCTTGGACGGTTCCCTTCCCAGCCAGTGCAACGTCGCGCCATGCTCGCGCAGCCACGATCGCGCCGGCTCGGGATCGGCGCCGTACAACCGCTCGACCAGCGCGTGAAAGGCGGGGCCGTGGTTCATGTGGACGCGATGCGCCACCTCGTGCGCGGCCACCTGCCGGCGGACCGGGGCGGGCGCGCAGACCAGCCGCCAGCTGTAGCGAACCGCCCCGGCGGCGGAGCAGCTGCCCCATCGTCCGCGCGGATCGCCGATCGCGACCCGCCCGACCGCCACCCCCGCCAGCGCCGCATAGTGGCTC
>NZ_CAHJWW010000292.1 GCF_903643035.1 Sphingomonas bacterium
GCCGCGCCGCCTCGCCCGCCGCGCCGCCGTGGCCGCCGCCGTCACCGGTCCCCGTCCCGCCACCCCGCCCCGTCCGACGGACGGCGACCTGTTGCAAAGCCAGGGCGGAATCTACTAGCCCGCGTCCCTATATACGTCGTCCCTATATGCATCGTCCCGGCGATCGGGACGGGGTCCGGGTCCGCCCGGGGACGGACACGATTGGAGAAGACCCATGCGCGCCGAAGCGCAGGCCCATGTCAGTTCGATCAACGATGCGCTGGCGCTGCTGCGCCGGTTCCTCGACTGGGACCGTGCGCTGCGCCGGCTCGACGAGTTGAACGCGCGCGTCGAGGACCAGGCGCTGTGGAACGACCCCAAGGCGGCGCAGGAGGTGATGCGCGAGCGTCGCCGCCTGGACGAGGCGATCACCGCCACCCGCGCGATCCAGAGCGAGCTGGACGGCACGGTCGAGCTGATCGACCTGGCCGAGGCCGAGGGCGACCAGGAACTGGCCGACGAGGGCGCGCAGAGCCTGGGCGAGCTCGCGCGCCGCGCCGATGCCGACAAGGTGCGCGCGCTGCTGGCGGGCGAGGCGGACGCCAACGACAGCTATGTCGAGATCAACGCCGGCGCGGGCGGCACGGAGAGCCAGGACTGGGCCGAGATGCTGCAGCGCATGTATACGCGCTGGGCCGAGCGGCACGGCATGAAGGTGGAGCTGGTCGACTATCATGCCGGCGAGCAGGCGGGCATCAAGTCCGCCACGCTGCTGCTGAAGGGCGAGAACGCGTACGGCTATGCCAAGACGGAGAGCGGCGTCCACCGGCTGGTGCGGATCAGCCCATACGACTCGGCGGCGCGTCGGCACACCAGCTTCTCGTCCGTCTGGGTCTATCCGGTGATCGACGACGACATCGCGGTGGAGGTGAACGACGCGGACCTGCGCATCGACACCTATCGCGCGAGCGGAGCGGGCGGGCAGCACATCAACACGACCGACTCGGCGGTGCGCATCACCCACCTGCCCACCGGCATCGTGGTCCAGTGTCAGAACCAGCGATCGCAGCACAAGAACAAGGCGGAGGCGTTCAACCAGCTGCGCGCGCGGCTGTACGAGCGCGAACTGGCGGAGCGCGAGGCGATCGCCAGCGCGGAGAACGCGACCAAGACCGACATCGGCTGGGGCCACCAGATCCGCTCCTACGTCCTCCAGCCCTATCAGCTGGTGAAGGACCTGCGCACCGGCGTCACCTCCACCTCGCCGGGCGACGTGCTGGACGGCGATCTCGACCCGTTCATGGCCGCCGCCCTGTCGCAGCGGGTGACGGGCGAGACCGCCGATGTGGAGGACGTCGAATGAGCCGGCACCCGATCACGGCGGCGAAGCGGGGGAGCGCCGTGCTGCTCGCGCTCGCGTCATGCTCGGCGTGCGACGGCAGCAAGCCGCTGATCCGTCGACAGGCCGCGCAGCCCGGACCTTTCCCGACCCCCGACCGGCCGGTCGCGCCGATCGTCAGCCCGCGCTGGTCGACCGAGGAGGCGCGCGACAGCAAGAACGAGGCGGGCGAGGTGATGACGAAGGCCGGCATCGCGAAGCGGATGACGGTGGCCGACATCGGCGCCGGCGAGGGCTACTACACGATCCGGCTCGCCGCGAAGGTGGGCAAGGATGGGCGCGTGCTGGCAGAGGACATCATGCCGGCGGTGCGCGACGCGCTGGCCAACCGGGTGGCGCGCGAGCGGCTCGACAACGTCAGCGTCCGGCTGGGCGACGCCAACGACCCCAAGCTGCCCCCCGACAGCTTCGACCGCGTGCTGATGATCCACATGTACCACGAGATCGAGCAGCCCTACGAGTTCCTGTGGCGGCTGCGCCCCTCGCTGACCCATGGCGGGGAAGCGATCGTCGTCGATGCGGACCGGCCGACGCAGTATCACGGCACCCCGCCCGCGCTGTTGAAGTGCGAGTTCGCGGCGGTGGGCTACCAGCTGGTCGACATGACCGACATGCCGTCGGCGGGCGGCTATCTGGCGGCGTTCAGGGCTGTCGGGCCGCGCCCCGATCCGTCCGCGATCCACGCCTGCCGGGCGCAGCAGGGCTGACGGCGGTGGACAGGACATCGCAATCACCCACCCGCCCCGCTTGGGGGTGAACGGGGACAGGCAAGGGCCTCAGCACCATGCGCCAGTATCTGGACCTCCTCGACCGCATCCTGACGACCGGCGCCCGGCAGGACGACCGCACCGGCACCGGCACGCTGTCCGTGTTCGGCGCGCAGATGCGGTTCGACCTGCGGCAGGGCTTCCCGCTTCTCACCACCAAGCGGCTGCACCTGAAGTCGATCGTGCTGGAGCTGCTGTGGTTCCTGCGCGGCGACACCAACGTGCGCTGGCTGCAGGAGCGCGGGGTGAGCATCTGGGACGAGTGGGCGGACGAGGCGGGCGACCTTGGCCCCGTCTACGGCCGCCAGTGGCGCGACTGGCGGACGGCGGACGGCGGCGGTGTCGACCAGATCGCCGGGCTGGTGGAGCAGATCCGCACCGTCCCGCACTCGCGCCGCCAGATCGTCACCGCCTGGAACCCGGGCGAGCTTCCCGCGATGGCGCTGGCGCCGTGCCACTGCCTGTTCCAGACGCACGTCGCGGACGGGCGGCTGTCGCTCCAGCTCTACCAGCGTTCGGCGGACATCTTCCTCGGCGTGCCGTTCAACATCGCCAGCTACGCGCTGCTGACGCACATGCTGGCGGACCAGTGCGGGCTCGGCGTCGGGGACTTCGTCTGGACCGGCGGCGACTGCCACCTGTACCTCAACCACCTCGACCAGGCGCGGCTCCAGCTGACCCGCACGCCCGGCCCGCCGCCACGGCTGGAGATCGTCCGGACGGCGCCGTCGATCGACACCTACGAGCCGGCGGACCTCGTCTTCCACGACTACGCGCCCCAGGCCGCCATCCGCGCGCCGGTGGCGGTGTGAGGCCGTGATGACCCTTGTCCTGGCGCGCGCCGCCAACGGCGTGATCGGGCGCGACGGCGGGCTGCCGTGGCACCTGCCGGCGGACCTGCGCCGGTTCAGGGCGCTGACGTCGGGCAGGCCGATGGTGATGGGGCGACGGACCTTTGACGGCTTTCCCGCGCCGCTGCCGGGGCGGCGTCACCTCGTGCTGACGCGCGACCCCGGCTGGGCTGCGGCGGGGGCGGAGGTAGCGCGCACGCCCGAGGCGGCGCTCGCGCTGGCGGGCGGCGACCTGTCGGTGATCGGCGGGGCGGAGGTGTTCGCGCTGTTTCTCGACCGCGCCGACC
>NZ_CAHJWW010000293.1 GCF_903643035.1 Sphingomonas bacterium
CGCGGTCGTCTCGTCGGGGCCGGCGATGTGGCGGAAGCGGATGCCGGTACGCTCGACGATCCACTCGTCGGTGGTGTCGACATCCCGCGCCAGCTCGGCATTGGAGACGCGACGCACCGGCAGCGCCGATCCGGTGCCGGCGATCGCCGAACGCCGCCCCTTGCCGGCAGGCCCGGCATCCGCAGGCCCGGTACCCGCAGTCCGCGTCATCTCGGCCAACGTCATCTCGGCCAGCGTCATCTCAGGCGATACCCCGCACCGGCGCGGCGGCGGGACGGACCGCCGGCGGGGCACCGGCAGGGCGGACCGCCGGCGTCACGCCGGCAAGGTCGGCGGCGATGCGGCGGGTGAGGTCGTCGCGCACCATCTTGGCGGCCGCGCCGATCGCGGTGGCGACCCCCAGTTCGTTGGCGCTGCCATGGCTCTTCACGACGATGCCGCCCAATCCCAGGAAGACGGCGCCGTTGTGGTTATTGGGGTCGAGATGGTCGCGCAGCAGTTCGGTCGCGGGGCGCGAGATCAGGAAGCCGATCCTGGAGCGGGTCGAACTGCGGAACGCGCGCTTCAGCAGGTCGGCGACGAAGCGCGCCGTGCCCTCGGCGGTCTTGAGCGCGATGTTGCCGGAAAATCCGTCGCACACGATCACGTCGACCTCGCCGCTGGCCAGCCGGTCGCCCTCCACGAAGCCGGTGAAGTCGATCGCCAGCCCCGTCCCTTGCGTCTCGGCGTCCTTCAACGCCGCCGCGGCGGCGCGGATCTCCTCCGTGCCCTTCTGGTCCTCGGTCCCGATGTTGAGCAGCGCGACGCGCGGCCGCGCGAGGTCGAGCGCGGTGCGCGCATAGGCGGCGCCCATCACCGCGAACTGGACGAGGTTGCGCGCGTCGCACTCGGTATTCGCGCCCAGGTCGAGCATGACGACGTCGTTGGCGCCCAGCGTCGGCAGCAGCGCGGCGAGCGCCGGCCGGTCGATGCCCGGCAGCATGCGCAACGCGACCTTGGCCATCATCATCAGCGCGCCGGTATTGCCCGCCGACACCGCGGCGGCGGCCCGGCCCTGCTTCACCAGGTCGATCGCGATGCCCATCGACGTCGTCTTGGCGCGGCGCATCGCCAGGCCGGGCTTTTCCGACGACTCGACCCGTCCGGGAGCGTGGACCACCTCGGACGCCCGCGACAGGCTGGGATGGCGCTTCAGCCCGGCGTGGATCGCGGCCTCGTCGCCGACCAGCAGGAAGCGGGTGGCGGGGTGCAGGCGGGACGCACGGGCGACGCCCGCGAGCATCACCGCCAGCCCCTCGTCGCCGCCCATCGCATCGATGGCGATCACGGAGCCGCGCCTGTCGCCGGCCGGGGTGGAGGCCGCCGTCAGCGCCACGACAACCCCGCCGCGCCGCGCTTCACGTCGGGCCTGGCCCCGTGTCGCACTCAGCCTTCGACCGCGACGATCTCTCGGCCGTTATAGTGGCCGCACTGAAGGCACATGTTGTGCGGGCGCTTCAGTTCGCCGCAGTTCGGGCACTCCTGGAACGACGCGATCGAGAGCGCGTCGTGCGCGCGGCGCATGCCCCGGCGGGACGGCGAGGTCTTTCTCTTGGGAACGGCCATGTCGGCACCTTGGTCCTTGCAACGAAGCGGAACGAACGAGCGACAGGTCCGTGAGCGCCGAGCCGACCCGCCGGCACGCCGGACGCAATCACGCTGGACGCCGACCGGGCCGGACACGTCGCGAAGTCCCGCGCCTATAGCGATTTGCGCCCGTGTTGCAAGCTCGGGCGGGGAGTGGCACGACGGGGGCGGTCGACCAAGGAGCCGGACGACATGATCGTGCTACCCGTTTCACTGACAACCGCGGGCGCGCTGGCGCTGATCCACCTGTGGCTGGCGTTCCGCGTGTCGCAGCAGCGCATGGCGAGCAAGGTGATGGTCGGCGACCAGGGCGATCCGGTGCTGCTGGCCCGGATGCGCGCGCACGCCAACAACGCCGAATACGCGCCGTTCGCCATGATCCTGATCGTGCTGGTCGAACTGGCGCGGGAGCCGGGCTGGTGGCTGTGGGCGATCGCCGGGCTGTTCGTCGTCGGACGGCTGGCGCACGGGCTGGGGATGGTCCGCCCCGCACCCAACCCGCTGCGCGCGGGCGGCATCATGCTGACATGGGCGGCGCTCGCCGCGCTGGCCGTCTGGGCGATCGTGATCGCGCGGCAGACACCCGCGACGGTCGTCCGCGGCGCGCCGGCGACGGCGACACCGATGGCGTGATCCGGCCCGCCTCTATGGACGGGACGCCGGGCCGGCGCCGCCTCGACCCAGCGCCGCGTCCGACACGAACGGGTTGGAGCGGCGCTCGGCGGCGAAGGTGCCGGCGCCGCCGTGGCCGGGGATGAAGGCGGTCTCCCCGCCCATCGGCCACAGCTTCGTCACGACCGATCGGATCAGCGCGGCAGGGTCGCTGCGCGGGAAGTCCGTGCGGCCGACCGACCCGGCGAACAGCACGTCGCCCACCAGCGCGAGCCGCGAGGGCGCATGGTGGAACACGACATGGCCCGGGGTATGTCCCGGCGTCTCGTACACGTCGAGGGTCAGCGCCCCGACGGCGACCGCGTCCCCCTCCGCCAGCCAGCGGTCGGGCGCGTCGAACGAAACGCCCGCCATGCCATAGTGCAGCCCCGTCTCCGCGAGCGACCGGAGCAGCCATGCGTCGGCCCGGTGCGGACCCTCGATCGGCACGCCAAGCTCGTCCGCCAGGGGCCTGGCCGCGCCCGCATGGTCGATATGCCCGTGGGTCAGGACGATCTTCTCGACCGCCACGCCATGCTCCGCCGCCGCCGCGCGCAGCCGCGGCACGTCGCCGCCGGGATCGACGAACGCGCCGCGCATCGTGGCGGTGCACCACAGCAGGGTGCAGTTCTGCTGGAGAGGGGTGACGGGGATCATCACGGCGCGCAAGGGGGCCGGAGGCGACGGGTCGGTCATGCCACGCGCATGACCCGCCCGCGCCGACAGGTCAACGAAGGGCGGTCGGCGGCGGGCCTCGCCGACGAGGAGGCTTGCCGATCCGCCGCGCGCGGTACATCGCCTGCACCATGAAGCTCGCCCGCGACCGGCCGTTCGTCCTGCTCGACGATGCCCGCGCGGGAGGGGCCGGCGCGGCGCGCGCATCCGCGCGGCTGTACCGCGATCCCGTCCGCGTGCTGACCGCGCGCACCCCGGCGGACGTGCGCGCGGTCATGGTCGAGGTCCGCGCCGCGACGGCGACCGGCCTGTCGGCGGCGGGGTATCTCG
>NZ_CAHJWW010000294.1 GCF_903643035.1 Sphingomonas bacterium
CCGCACGTGCTCGCCGAGGCGTTGGCACTGACCGGACTGCACGGCGGCGAGCTCGGACTGTCGCTGGCCGCCGGTTCTTACACGTCGGGCAGCCGCGTCGCGCCTTCGATCAGGAAGAACGGGTCGCTGCCACCGGCGGCGCGCGCCACGGCGGTCCAGCGCGCGGCCGCGGCCATCCCGGCGAGTCGATGCTCCGCCGCCGCCGCATCGGGAAACCTGACCAGCAGCAGCGTTTCGGCGGCGACGCCGCGACCCTGTTCCCATTCCATCGCCCGCTTAAAGACGAACGGGCAGGCAAAAACGAGACCTAATCGCAGCGGCGCCCCGGCGCCCGCCACGTCCACCGCCGGCCGGGGACACGAGCGGGGTCGTCCGCCCTGCCCGATCGTGCGCCGGCGCCGGCGTCACGCCATCCGATGCGAAGCCGTCGGTCGCTGGCTTCATGCGCGAGGGCCTGATGCGCGGGGACCTAATGGGCGCGGGGCCGACAGATCAGGCCGAGCGCATCGACCGAGTCCCCGGCACGGCCCTGCAGGCCGACGATGGACTGGTTCGCGCAATCCATCGTGCCGCTGGGATAGCCCGGTACCCTCGACAGTGAAATATACGGTCCCGTATAGACGCCGGGAGTGTCGAGCGAGACCCTGGCGGTCTGCAACCGCGTGCCCGGGGCGACGCAGAACAGCTGCAGGGCCTTGACCAGGTGATTGGGGCTTCGCAGCAGGATGATGTCGATCGTGTCGACGATCGATCCCGCCGGACAGGAGGCGCTGCGTCGATCGCCACCGCCGCCTGCGCCCGGCATCGTGCGACCGTCGCAGATCGGCGCCACGTTGTTGATATAGGCGCCCGTCATGGCCGAAACGCCGGTCACCACCGCAGCGCCCGGACATCGCAGGACGTATTGCTGACCGCCCTTGCCGCCGATCGGGTCGGTGAACCACTCCTGGGCCTGTGCCGGCGCGGTGGAAGCCAGGACAAGCCCGAGCATCGGCAAGGCAAGCCCGAGCATCGACAAGGTTCGCACTTCGCGATCTCCCCCGGACAGAGTAAGTCGAGCATGGCTCGGGGGCATCCGTGGCGCCCCCGGCAGCCGGCGAGCGGTGTAGTCCACGGCCGGGAACGGGTGCAATCATCCCGCCGGCGTACCCTCGAGTTTCCTCCCGCGAACGACGGCGTCAGAATATCGCGCAACGCGCGACGCGCGATCGCCGGCGGCGTCCGATCGTCACCGGGATCGACGCGGACGCGGTCTCCTTGCGAGGTGTCCCGTCAGGCGGCGAGCGCGTAGCGGCGGCAGTGCTCAAGGTATCCTGCCTCGTGACTGCCCGCGAGCGACACGACGCTCTCCCACAGCCAGTTCGGCGCATGGATGGAGCCGCGGCGATCCGTCTCCAGCACGTCGCGCCATGCCGCGCGCGTCGCATCGTCCATCTGGCGCGCATGCGCCTTGCCGACCACGAAGGCGAGATAGTGGGCGGCCTTCGCGGCCTGCGCCTCGCTGAACTGATCGACCTCCAGTTTCAGGTCCTGGGGCGCCAGCTCGCGGATGAACAGCGAGCGGTCCCCCATCTTCACCGGCATCATGCGCCTGCCGAGGTGCGGCGACAGCGCGCACGCCGCGGCGACGACGCGTTCCGCATTGTCGGCCGGCATCCCGGCGCCGGCGCGGACCGGCGCGACCGGCGCGACCGCTTCCTTCAGGTCGATGAGCGCGTAGCCGGATCGCCCCTTGCCGTTCTTCAGGCCGAGCAGGACGGCGTAGCGATGCAGTCCGAGCGAGCTGCACCCCTTCATCCAATAGGCCGCGTCCACCATGCGGATCGACCTGTCCGTCTTCTCCCCGTCGAGCGACAGGACCAGCCTTGCCACCGCGGGATCGTCGAAGACGTGCTTCAACGCGGCGCGCTCGTCCCCGGCCAGCGCCCAGAACCTCTTGCCCAGCGGGATCCTGGGTTCGACCGCCTCCAGCCGTGCCCTGGCGAGATGCTGCCAGCCGCGGCTGAGCGCCTTGCGACGGACGCTGCGGACCGCGTCGGGCTCGGGTCCGGCATCGCCGCTCGTCGGGTCTCCCATCGCCGCGGCGTAGCCCTCCACCATCTCCTCGATCATGTGCGCGGTCGCGACGCCCGGCAGGTCCGAGCTGCGCGCGGCGGTGGCGAGCGACAGGCCGAGGCGGATGAGGTCGTGGGCCGGGTTGCCGATCACCGCCTGGTCGAGGTCGCGGATCTGGATCTCCACGCGCCCCTCCCCGTTCGCGAGCGGGCCAAGGTTGCCGAGATGGCAGTCGCCGCAGATCCAGACCGCCGGCCCCTCCGGCACGCGCCGGGCCACCGGAGAGGCGGCGAGCCAGTCGTAGAACTTGGCCGTGTTGCCGCGCACGTACGCATGGGCGGACCGCGCCATCTTCAGCGTCCGGTTGCTGTCCAATATGGCAAGCCGCTCCGCGACCGTCGGCATCTTCATCGCTCGATCCCCCTTTGGTCGGGACCAACGCAGCGCGCCGACTTGCGACCCGGCGGTGGAAGCGGCCGAGGCCTTGGGAACGCGAAATATTGATATGCATCAATTCGTGCCGTCGCCGGCGCGGCCGATGGTCCCGGCGTGGAGCCCCGCGCCCCGCGCTTCGTTGGCGGCTGGATGACGATGGTTTCCAACACAGGCGACATCCGCGCCGAGGCACGGGCAGCCATGACGGGCGCGCTCGCCGCGTTCGGGCGCGACCGACCGGTCGTCGTCCTCAGCCACTTCGACGCGGACGGCCTCTCCGCCGCCGCCATAATGGTGCGCGCGCTTCGCCGGGCGGGCCGGGCCACGCAGCCCCTGGTGATCGGCAAGACGGAGTCGCCGTGGGACGCCGCCGTCGCCAGCCGCATCGCGGCTCTTGATCCGGCGGGGCTGGTCGTCGCGGACCTCGGCACCCGGCCCGAGCCCGTCCTGCCCGGCTGCCCGACGCTGGTGATCGACCATCACGTGCCGACCGGCGAGCCGCGGGATGCCGTCACGATCAGCGGCAACGGCCTCGATCCGGAGCCGACCACGGCGTTGCTCGCATGGTGGGCGGCCGGTGCGCTCGGCGACCAGTCCGACCTGTTGTGGCTCGCGGCGATCGGCCTGATCGGCGACATGGCGGACGGGCTCGGCTTTCCCGAACTCGGCGAGGCGCAGGCGCGCTGGGGCAAGACGGCGCTGCGCGATGCGGCGTCGCTGGTCAACGCGCCGCGCCGGACCGCCGCCGCCGA
>NZ_CAHJWW010000295.1 GCF_903643035.1 Sphingomonas bacterium
CGCCGCCCCCGGGGTCGGCGCGCCCGGCGCCGTGGTCAGCCGCGCAGGGTTCGACGCGAGCGGCTGGTACGCGGCGACGGTGCCGGGCACCGTGCTGACGACGCTCGTCGATCGCGGCGTCTACCCCGACCCCGCCTACGGGCTGAACAACATGGCGATCCCCGAAGGGCTGGCGCGGCAGGACTATTGGTATCGCAGCGAGTTCGATGCGCCCGCCGGGGCTGCCGACGCGCGGCGCTTCCTGACCTTCCAGGGCGTCAACTACGCCGCCGAGATCTGGCTGAACGGCGCGCCGCTGGGCACGATGAAGGGCGCCTTCGTCCGCGGCCGCTTCGACGTCACCGGCAGGCTGCTCGCCGGGCGCAACGCCGTAGCGGTGCGCGTGTCGCCGCCGCCGCACCCGGGCCTGGCGCAGGAGGAGTCGCTCACCGCCGGCAACGGCGAGAACGGCGGCGCCATGATGCTCGACGGGCCGACCTTCGTCGCGACGGAGGGATGGGACTGGATACCCAGCATCCGCGACCGCAACACCGGCCTGTGGCAGGGCGTGACGCTGAGCGAGACCGGCGACGCGACGCTCGGCGACGCGCATGTCGTGACGACGCTGCCCCGGGCCGACAACAGCGTCGCGGAGGTCGAGATCACCGTGCCCGTCGCCAACGCGGGCGACCGCGCGACGACCGTGACGGTGCGCGCCGCGTTCGACGACGTCGCGGTCGAGAAGGCGGTGACGCTCGCGCCCGGCGGGGCGGCGGACGTCGTCATGAAGCCTGCGGACTTCCCGCAGCTGGCGGTCCGCCATCCCCGATTGTGGTGGCCCAACGGCTATGGGGAGCCGGCGCTCCACGACCTGACGCTGACCGCGAGCGCGGACGGTCGGCAAAGCGATGTCAGGCACGTCCGCTTCGGCATGCGCCAGGTGACCTACGACCTGTCGCTCATGGACAGCCATGGCGTGCTCGAGCGCGTCGGCGTCGACCTGTCGCGCGCGCGGCAGTTCGGTCGCCAGATCGTCGACGGCACCCACGCAGGCATCCGCAAGGTCGCCGACGGCTGGGCCGCGAGCCTGGTGCCGGGCGCCGAGACCTCGCCCGCGGTGACGCCGATCGCCGACGAGGACGGGCTGGCGCCGTATCTCGTCATCCGGGTCAACGGCGTCCGCATCGCGGCGCGCGGCGGCAACGTCGGCATGGACGACTTCATGAAGCGCGTCGGCCGAGCCCGGCTGGAGCCCTTCTTCCGCCTCCATCGCGACGCGCATCTGAACATCGTGCGCAACTGGGTGGGGCAGAACACGGAGGACGTCTTCTACGACCTCGCCGACGAGTACGGCCTGATGGTGCTCAACGATTTCTGGGAGTCGACGCAGGACTACAACGTCGAGACGCAGGACCCCGCGCTCTTCATGGCCAACGCCACCGACGTCGTGAAGCGGTACCGCAACCACCCGTCGATCGTCGTCTGGTTCGGCCGCAACGAGGGCGTGCCGCAGCCGGTCCTCAACGAGGCGCTGCAGACGCTAGTGAACGCGCAGGACGGCACGCGGCTCTACATGGGCTCGTCGAACCGGGTGAACCTCCAGAACAGCGGCCCCTACAACTGGCGTCCGCCGGTCGAGTATTTCACGACCCACGCCAGGGGCTTCTCGGTCGAGAGCGGGACGCCGTCCTTCCCGACGCTGGAGTCATGGAAGCGCGCGATCCCGCCGGCGGACCGCTGGCCGATCAGCGACGCCTGGGCGTACCACGACTGGCACCAGGGCGGGAACGGCGGCGTCGGGACCTATATGGACGTGCTCGCCGCGCGCTTCGGACCGGGCACCAGCCTCGCCGATTTCGAGCGCAAGGCGCAGATGATCCAGTACGAGTCCTACCGCGCGGTGTTCGAGGGGATGAACGCGGGGCTGTGGACCCGGAACAGCGGCCGCATGCTGTGGATGACCCAGCCCGCCTGGCCGTCGTCGCACTGGCAGATGTTCTCGTCGGACTATGACACCCACGCCTCGTTCTATGGCGTGAAGAAGGCGTCCGAGCCGGTCCATGTCCAGATGAACCTGCCCGACCACAAGGTCGTGCTGGTCAACAACCGGCTGGCCGACCTTGGCCGCGTGACGGTGCGGGCGAAGGTCGTCGCGCTCGACGGCAGGGTGCTGGCCGAGCGCGACGCGACGATCGCGGCACCGCGCGAGGCGGTGAGCGACGCCTTCACGCTCGACCTTGCGCCCGCGCTCGCGCAGGGGGTGGCGCTGGTGCGGCTGGAGGCGGTGGACGCGACGGGCGCGGTGCTGTCGACGAACTTCTACTGGCAGGCCGGGGACGATGCGTCGTTCCGGGCGATGAACGCGCTGGCGCCGGTGACGCTGGGCATGACGACGACCAGCCGCGTGGAGGGCGACGAGTCCGTCACGACCGTCCGGCTGACCAACACGAGCGCGACGCCGGCGATCGAGGCCAAGCTGACGATGGTCAACGCCGACGGCGGCCAGGTGCTGCCGGCGTACTTCACCGACAACTACGTCTCGCTGCTCCCCGGCGAGACGCGCGACATCGAGATACGCTATGCGACCGCCGGGGCCGCCGACCCGCACGTCGCCCTGCGCGGCTGGAACGTCGCGGCGGCCGGCGAGCCGGTGAAGTGAAGGGCGTCCTCGTCGTCAGCATCGGCACCGCGGCGCTCGCCGGGCTGCTGTTCGGGTTCGACACCGCGGTCATCGCCGGCGTCACCGGCGACCTGACGCGCGTCTACGGCCTCACGCCCGGAACGCTGGGCATCACGGTGTCGGCGGCGCTGTGGGGCACGCTGGCGGGCGCGCTCGCCACGGGCAGGCCCGGCGACCGGTTCGGCAGCCGGCGGGTGCTGGGCGCGCTGGGGCTGTTCTATGTGGCGGCGGGGATCGGCTGCGCGCTCGCGACCGACTGGTACGCGTTCCTCGCCTTCCGCTTCGTGTGCGGGCTCGCGATCGGCGGGTCGTCGGTGCTGGCGCCGGTCTATATCGCGGAGATCGCGCCGCCCGCCAGGCGCGGCCTGCTCGTCGGGCTGTTCCAGCTGGCGATCGTCACCGGCATCCTCGTCGCCTATCTCAGCAACGCGGTCGTCGCGCGGCTGGTCCACGATGCCGCCTGGCGCTGGAAGCTCGGCGTGACGGCGGCGCCGGCGATGGTCTTCGTCGCGCTGCTGGCGCGCATCCCCGACAGTCCGCGCTGGCTGCTGGCCCGCGGCCGCGAGGTCGACGCGC
>NZ_CAHJWW010000296.1 GCF_903643035.1 Sphingomonas bacterium
CCACGGGAGCCGGCGCCTCGACGGGCTTGGGCGGGGGCGGTGCGGGTCGCTCCGGCCGGGCGACCGGTGAGAAGCGACGCGGCGCCGGCACCGACAGGTCGCGCGTCAGCTCCACCGTCTGCGGGGCGGAGGCCGGCCGGGGACGCGGAGCGAGAGTCGGCGCCGGTACCGGCGCGGCCTCCGCCACGACCGGCTCGGGAACGCTGGCGACCTGAGCCTCGGGGGGCTGGGGTTGAGCGTCGGGCTGCGGCGCGGCCTCGCGCACCACTGGACGGAAACCGCCCTGGCGTGGTCCATCGAGCGACACCTGCACGGGCTCGGCGACCGTCGACACGGGCTCGGGATTCGCCCTGACGGGAGGAGCCACAACCGATTCGGAAGCCGGCACGGCGCGCGCCTCCGCTTCACGCTCCTCCGCGCGGCGGCGCTCGTCCTCGATCGTCCGCACGCGCTCGGCGTCGCTTCGAAGGCGCGCATCCTCCCGCGCATGCATCCGCTGCTCTTCGGCCTCGCGCAGCAGCATCGACTGACGCTCCTGCGGCGATAGCGCGGTGGGGGAAACGCGTGACGCGGCGGGAGGCGCCGGCGCGGGAGCCACCGCAACGGGTGCGTCGGCAACCTCCGGCTGACCACCCTGCGGACCGACGACGCGGCGGCGCTTCACCTCCACCACCACCGTGTTCGATCGACCGTGGCTGAAGCTCTGCTTCACCTTGCCGGTCTCGACCGTGCGGCGCAGCCCCAGCGGCGCGCGCATTCCGAGCTTCGGCTTGTCGTTGTCGGTCTCGCTCACTCAATTTCCTCGTGCGTTCGTGGCCTGATGCTCATCGCCCCCAACCCTGTCGGTGGTTCCGGCAGGCGTTGCTCCCGGCGAGGCCGTTTCGCAAGGAGCGTCAGGGTTGCTAGGTCCGATGAAGTGCAGCCAGCGATCGAGCACGTCGCTCACTCGCCTTGCCGCAGCGCGGTCCGTCAGACCAAGATGTACCACATTCTCGCGGCCCAGCGCCAACGACAATATGGGGCGGGTCACCGGTAGCGCCAACCCTTGGCGCCCACTGCCCTCCTCGCCCTCGCCCACTCGCCACGCCTGCGCCAGCTTGCGCGCGCCGTCCGCCGACGCGTCGGCTGCGTGGTACAGCGCGTGAAGCTGACCGCCGCGCGCCGCCGCCTCGATCCGTTCGGATCCGCTGAGCAGCGTACCCGCCTTCGCCTCCAGCCCCAGCCGATCGAGCGTTGCGCGGCGCAATGCCGACTCGATCTGATCCGGCAGGTCGGCAGCCATGGTGAAGTCGGCGGTCCTGAACGTCCGCGCCAGCGCGCCGCGTAGCCGGCCCTTGGCCAGCGCCACTTCCAGCTCGGCCCGCCTGACCCCGATCCACGCCCCGCGGCCCGGCGCCTTGGCGCGCACATCGGGCCACACCTGCCCGTCCGGCGCGAGCGCCAGCCGGACGAGGTGGTTGCGCAGGTCCTTCTCGCGCGAGAGAATGCAGGAGCGGACGGGATCCTTCCCTTCCCGCTCCGCACGAGGTGTTCCGACCGTCAGCGCGTCATTGCGAGGGGTCCGCATGTGCGTCCTCCCCGACAAGGGCGAGTTCTGGCTCGCGAGCCGCTGACGGAGCGGTCGCAGGCGCAGGCGCATCGCGATCGGCGATCAACTGGCCGCCGGCGCCATAGTTCTCCGTCGGCACCTCCTCGATCACGATCTGCACCGCGGCCGGGTTCTTTCCCAGCCGCTCGACCAGCGAGCGCGTGACATCGGCGACGATGCCCGCCTTCTGCGTCTTGCTGGCCGTACCCGAGATGCGGATCGAGACGAACGGCATCAGGCGTCCTCACCCTGCTCGTCATGGGCGATGCCATCCGCGTCCGCCTTCGCAAGCTGGACATCCGCCCCGGCCTCGCCCTCGGCCGGCTCCGAGACATCCGCGTCATCACCGCCGCCATGCTCGTCGACGGCCTCCGGGGCAGGCGCATCGTCCTCGAACCAGTGCGCGCGGGCGGCCATGATGATCTCGTTGCCCTGCTCGTCGTTCAGCCCGAACGCGGACAGGATGCCGCCCTTGGGCTCGGGACGCTTGGGTGCGTCCTCGTTGCGGCGGCGCGGTTCGATCTTCTTCTTCTCGACCAGCTCGTCGGTGGCGAGATCGGCCAGGTCATCGAGCGTCTTGATCCCCGCCTTGCCGAGCGTCACCAGCATCGCCTCGGTCAGGTGCGGTATCGCGGCCAGATCGTCGGAAACGCCCAGCGCCGTGCGCTCCTCGCGGTTCGCGGCCTCGCGGCGGTCCAGCGCCTCGGCCGCGCGCTCCTGCAGCTCGCCGCCCAGATCCTCGTCGAAGCCTTCGATACCGGCGATCTCTTCAAGGTCGACATAGGCGACCTCCTCCAGACTGGTGAAGCCCTCCGCGACCAGCAGCTGCGCGAGCGTCTCGTCGACGTCCAGCTCGTTCTGGAACGTCTCGGACCGCTCTACGAACTCGCGCTGGCGCTTCTCGCTCGCGTCCGCCTCGGTCAGGATGTCGATCGCCTTGCCGGTCAGCTGGCTGGCGAGCCGCACGTTCTGCCCGCGCCGGCCGATCGCGAGAGACAGCTGATCGTCTGGGACCACCACCTCGATCCGGTCCTCCTCCTCGTCGATCAGCACGCGGCTGACGCTGGCGGGCTGGAGCGCGTTGACGACGAAGGTCGCGGTGTCGGGCGACCAGGGGATGATGTCGATCTTCTCGCCCTGCATCTCCTGCACGACGGCCTGCACGCGGCTGCCCTTCATGCCGACGCACGCGCCGACCGGGTCGATCGACGAATCGCGGCTGATGACGCCGATCTTGGCGCGCGAACCGGGATCGCGGGCGGCGGCCATGATCGTGATGATGCCGTCGTAGATCTCCGGCACTTCCTGCGCGAACAGCTTCTTCATGAAGTCGGGGTGCGCGCGCGACAGGAAGATCTGCGGCCCCCGCACCTCGCGCGCGACCTTCAGGATCAGGCTGCGGATACGGTCGTTGACGCGCACAACCTCGCGCGGGATCTGGGCGTCGCGGCGGATCACGCCCTCGGCGCGGCCTAGGTCGACGACGACGTGCCCGAACTCGACGCGCTTGACGACGCCGGTGATGATCTCGCCCTGCCGGTCCTTGAACTCCTCGAACTGGCGCTCGCGCTCGGCGTCGCGGACCTTCTGGAAGATGATCTGCTTGCTGGCCTGCGCCTGGATGCGGCCGAACTCGATCGG
>NZ_CAHJWW010000297.1 GCF_903643035.1 Sphingomonas bacterium
GAAGACGGTATACTTGCGGTCGAGCTTCAGCGTCGGCTGGAAGACGATGAAGAACTGGCTGTTGGCGCTGTTCTTGTCCTCCGCGCGCGCCGCCGCCACCGCGCCGCGCGCATGCGGCAGCGCGTTGAACTCCGCCGGCAGGTTGGGCAGCGTCGACCCGCCGGTCCCGTCGCCCTTGGGGTCGCCGCCCTGCGCCATGAAGCCCTCGATCACCCGATGAAAGGCGAGGCCGTCGTAGAAACGCTGGCGGGTCAGCGCCTTGATCCGCGCCACGGTCGTCGGAGCCACGTCGGGCCGCAGCCAGACCGTCACCCGCCCCCCGTCCGACAGGTCGAGCAGCCAGATGTTGGCGGTGTCGGTGATCGGCGGCATCGCCGAGGCGGGAACGAGCGGCGCGAGCGGCGCGGCGGGCTTGGCGGCCGGAACCGGCGTGGCGGAGGCGGACGGGGGGACCGGCGCGGTCTGGCCCAGCGCCGGCGGCGCGACGGCGCTTGCCAGCGCGACCAGTCCGGCAAGGATCGGCAGTCCGGCGAGCATCGGCAGTCCGGCGTGGATAGGCTTCATCATATGTCTCTTCCGCTCAGGCTTGGTCGATCGCCGGCGACCGGACCGTCCCCGCACCTCCGCGGGCAATGCGTCGATTGTAGGGCGTTCGGGCCTCGTCGCCAATCCGCGGCCGGATCAGCCGCGCGAGCTCTGCGCGGCGTCCCCCGCCGCGACCTTCGCCGCGACCTTCGCCGCGACCTCGCCGCGCACCGCCGGCGGCACGAACGGCGCGATCTCGCCGCCGAACAACGCGATCTCCTTCACCAGCCGGCTCGCGATCGGTTGCAGTCCGACGTCGGCCATCAGGAAGACCGTCTCGACCGTCGCGTTGATCTGCTGGTTCATGCCCGCCATCTGATACTCGTACTCGAAGTCCGCGACGGCACGCAGGCCGCGCACGATCACGCGTGCGCCCTCGCGCACCGCGAAATCCATGAGCAGCGAGTCGAAGCTGGTGACCGCGATGTCGCCCTCGACGTCCGCCACTTCGCGCCGCACCGTCGCCATCCGCTCGTCGAGGCTGAACATCGGCGACTTGGAGGGATTGGTCGTCACCCCCACCACCAGCCTGTCGACCAGCTTCGCACCGCGACGGATGATGTCCATATGGCCCAGCGTCACCGGATCGAAGGTGCCGGGATATACACCGATCCTGGCGCCGATCCGGGGCGAACCCGTGCTCACCGGTCCCGCTCCAGCGTATAGCGGGCGATCGCGCGCAGCACGTCCGCCTCCGCGCCATAGCTCTTCAGATGCTCCAGCGCCTGCTCCACGAGCATTCGCGACCGCGCGCGCGCGTCGTCCGCGCCGAGCAGCGACAGGAACGTCTCCTTGCCCGCGCCCTCGTCCTTGCGCAGCGCCTTGCCGACCGCCGCCTCGTCGCCCTCGGCGTCCAGCAGGTCGTCCGCGATCTGGAAGGCGAGGCCGACGTCGCGGGCAAAGCCGCGCAGGTGAACACGCCCCTCCGCCGGCACGCGGCCCAGGATCGCGCCGGCCTCCACCGCGGCGGCGATCAGCGCGCCGGTCTTCATCGCCTGCAGCCGGGTGACGGTCGGCAGGTCGAAGCTCACCTTCTCCGCTTCCAGGTCCATCGCCTGCCCGCCCGCCATGCCGGACGGGCCGGCCGCGCGGGCAAGATCGAACACCAGTTCCGCGCGGACGAACGGATCGGGGTGCGTCGCGGGGTCGGCGAGCACCTCGAACGCCAGCGCATGGAGGCAATCACCCGCCAGGATCGCGGTCGCCTCGTCGAACGCGCGGTGCACCGTGGGCTTGCCGCGGCGCAGGTCGTCGTCGTCCATCGCCGGCAGGTCGTCGTGGATCAGCGAATAGACGTGGACCGCCTCCACCGCGACCGCGGCCCGCGCCGCACAGGCATCGGCCACGCCGAACATCCGGGCGGTCGCCATGACGAGCAGCGGGCGCAGCCGCTTGCCGCCGCCGATCGCGGCGTGGCGCATCGCCCGATAGAGGTCCGCGCGCGGGTCGTCGGGGATCGCCAGGAACCGGTCGAACAGGCGGTCCACCTCCTCCGACACATGGGCCATCGCGTCCTGGAGCGTCGGCGGGGCGGTGGTGGTCGTCATGCGGCCGGCGTGGCTTGCGTGGCGAACGGCTGGACTCCGGCGGGGCGTCCGTCGGCATCCAGGCGGATCGCCTCGATGCGCGCCTGCGCCGCGTCGAGCCGGTCGGCGCAGCGACGGCGCAACTGGTTGCCGCGCTCGAACAGGTCGATCGACTCCTGAAGCGAGGCATCGCCGCTTTCGAGCCGGGATACGATCCGTTCCAACTCCTTGAGAGCGTCCTCGAACGACAGCGCATCGACGGCGGGATCCATCTTCGCGCTATGGGACAGGTCGCGGACAAGGGTCAAGGCAGCCTCCCGGAACGGATTTGCAGCATTAACCCATGTTCCCCGACGCGGCCGGTACCGCTGTCCGGCGACGCCGCATCCAGCCCGGCCGCGCACTGCCCGACTGAAGCACGCCGCGCCGGAACGCGCGGGCGCCGATCGCGATGAACACCGCGACCCACATCGCCTGCCACGCGAGCGCGGCGACGTGCGGCCACAGCTGCGGCTGGCCGGCGGCTTGTCCCGCCATCGCGAACGGCGACGACAGCGGGAATAGCTCCGCCACCAGCGCGACCGTGCCGTGCGGGTGCGAGGCTGCGGCCGTCGACAGCCCGAACATGCCGATCTGGACGATCGTGATCGGGAGCGACAGCAACTGCACCTCGCGCGTCGACGTCGCCTGAGCCCCCACGCCCAGGTATATCGCGCCCAGCACCATATAGGCCATGGTGAAGTACGCGCAGAACAGCAGCGGGAACAGCGCGCCCGTCGCGGGGTGGAGATCGCCCAGCCCCTGCGCCAGTCCCGCGGGCACGAGCGAGCCGATGGCCGCCAGCATCGTCCCCCAGAAGCCCACAAAGACGAGCGCGATGCCGAACATGCCGATCAGCTTGCCAAAGAACACCGCCTCCAGCGGGACGGCGGCGGCCAGCACCTCGATCACCTTGTTGTTGCGCTCCTCCGTCATGCTGCCGATCACCGGGCTCGACAGGAACAACGTCAGGACGAAGACGCCGAACGACGCCAGGAACGCGGACGTGTGGCGGCTCCCGCGCGTCGGGTGCGGCGCGGCGAGCGGGATGCGCACCGCCGGGACC
>NZ_CAHJWW010000298.1 GCF_903643035.1 Sphingomonas bacterium
GGCCGTTCGGGCACCTGGCGCGGATCGATCGCGCCGTGTCCGGCGCCCGTGCCAGTGCTGGTGGCGATCGCCGAGTCGCCCTCGCCCGCCACCTTCAGGCCGCCGGGATCGTCGGGCCTGATCTTGTAGTCGCCGTCCTGCGCCGCGATCAGCTCGCCCCCGCTGCCGCCGCCGCCGGCCACCGCCGCCGGTCGGCTCAGGCGATAGACGGCGAACACGATCGCGGCGAGGACGACGAGGCCGAGCAGCACGAACGCCAGCAGGCGCAGGCCGCCGGAGCCGCGCGGCTCGTCGGGCTCCACCGTTTCCAGCCACGGCAGGCGATCCTCGTCGCGCAGGTGGATCTCGTCCGTCGCCATCTCAATGCATCTCCCACGCCGCCTCGACGCCCATGACGGTCAGGCCGTTGCGGATGGTCTGCCCGATCGCCTCGACCAAGAAAAGCCGCGCCGCGCTCAGCCCATCGTCGCCCTCGACCAGGAAACGGCGGGCGGGATCGTCGTTCCCGACGTTCCAGGCGGCGTGCAGGGCCGCGGCCAGATCGTAGAGGTAGAAGGCGATCCGGTGCGGCTCGCGCGTCGCGGCCGCGGTCTCGACGACGCGCGGGAACTGCGCTGCGAGCTTCGCCAGCGCCAGGTCGCGCGTGTCAAGCCGGGACAGGTCGGCGCCCGCCGCCGCGACTCCGGCCACCGCCGCGCGCCGGCCGAGCGAGGCGATGCGCGCGTGCGCATACTGGACATAGAAGACCGGGTTGTCCTTCGACGCCTCCACGACCCTGGCGAAGTCGAAGTCCATCTGCGCGTCCGCGCGGCGCGTCAGCATGGTGAAGCGCACGACGTCCCTGCCGACCTCTCCCACCACCTCCGCCAGCGTCACGAAGTTGCCGGACCGCTTGGACATCTTCACAGGCTCCCCGCCGCGCAGCAGCCGGACCATCTGGATCAGCTTGACGTCGAAGCGCGTCCGCCCGTCCGTCAGCGCCGCGACCGCCGCGACGATCCGCTTCACCGTGCCGGCATGGTCCGCCCCCCAGATGTCGATCAGCGCATCCGCGCCCGCCGCCTTCTGGAAGTGATAGGCGAGGTCGGCGCCGAAATACGTCCATTGCCCGGTCGACTTGCGGATCGGCCGGTCCTGGTCGTCCCCGAACCGGGTCGAGCGGAACAGCGGCAGCACGACCGGCTCCCAGTCCTCGGGCGTCTCGCCCTTGGGCGCTTCCAGCACGCCGTCGTACACCAGGTCGCGGGCGCGCAGCTCCGCCTCCGCCGCCTCGGGCTTGCCGGCCGCCTGCAACTCCGCCTCCGACGCGAACACCTCGTGCGCGATGCCGAGCAGCGCCAGGTCCGCGCGGATCATGTCCATCATCGCCGCGACCGCGCGGGTGCGAAACAGCGTCAGCCACTCGGCCTCGGCCGAGTCCGCGAACCGGTCGGCGAACTCGGCGGCGAGCGCCCGCCCCACCGGCACCAGATAGTCGCCGGGGTACAGGCCCTCCGGGATCGCCACCGCCTCGCCCAGCGCCTCGCGATACCTAAGGTGGACGGAGCGGGCGAGCACGTCGACCTGACCGCCGGCGTCGTTGACGTAATATTCGCGGATCACCCGCGCGCCGGCGAACTCGAGCAGCGTCGCGAGCGCGTCCCCCACCACCGCGCCGCGGCAATGGCCCATGTGCATCGGGCCGGTCGGGTTGGCGGAGACGTATTCGATGTTGATCGTCTGCCCCGCCGCCGCCGTCGAGCGGCCATGGTCGGCGCCCGCCTGCGCGATGCCGGCCAGCTCCGCGCGCCAGGCGTCGTCGGTCAGCGTCATGTTGATGAAGCCGGGACCGGCGACCGCGACCGAGGCGACCGCGTCGAGCCTGCCCAGCTCGGCGGCGATCCGCTCCGCGAGCGCGCGCGGGCTGGTCCTTGCGGCCTTGGCGAGCACCATGGCGGCGTTGGTGGCGAGATCGCCATGCCCCGCATCGCGCGGCGGCTCGACCGCGACGTTCGAGCGATCGAGATCGGCCGGCAGGTCAAGCGTATCGAGCGCCGCGTCGACATGCGCGGCGAAACGGGAATAGAGGGTCATGAACGTCCGCCCGAAGGGAAAACGCGCGCTGTAGCGGAACGGGGCGGGAGCTTCAAAGGGGGGCAGAGTGGCGGACATTGGTGGAAAGCGGTCCGGCAGGTTTCGGGCTTAGCCGATCGGGTTAAGCTACCCTCCGAAAGCAAATCTCGACGTTGCCGCTTCTGACCGAGCATGCAATTGGAGCACCTCTCTCGTTATCGATTATGATCTCTGCGGGTCTTTTATTGCCCGTGGTATCGACGACGTAGAGGTCGCCAATGATAGATTTTGTGGAAAGAAACCGCTTACCTTTACCTATCCACAGATCATACGAAGCGTGAGAGTTTCCGTAGAAGATAGCGCCGTTTCGCACCGTGATGACCGATCCGCTGTCGCTGTCTCTGAATGTGCCCTCCTCCAATTTCGAGATTTGGGAAGGTCTCATCAACGAGACTATAGCGACGAGAACGCAAAATAGAATAATGGCGGCGAGGTATTTGAGAGGCAGGCTCTCCAGCCGCAATGGCTTCGGCATGCGCTTTTCCCCAAGGCATCGGCAGGGAAACTCTGCCCAACCGTCGTCGATATACGGCAGTCTTTTGGGTTGCGCGATCATGTTCGGAACGTCCGCTTGTGGGCGCAAGCGGACGTGCGCCTCACGCCCGCACCAGTCCCTCCACCGCCGCCGCCTTCGGCGCGCCCGGGAACAGCGTCCGCGTCACGCGCGCCGGGTCCAGCCCGAACTGCCCCGCCACCGCGCCGCCGATGAACGCGTCGAGCTGGAGCGTCGGCGCGAGGTCCCGCGCCTCGTACAGCGCGCCCTTCGACAGGCCCGGCCAGTCGGCCATCACCCGCCCGCCCCTCACCGCGCCGCCCAGCAGCATCGCCGCCGATCCCGTCCCGTGATCCGTCCCGCCGGTGCCGTTCGCCGCCACCGTCCGCCCGAACTCGGTCGCCACCAGAACGACCGTGTCCGCCCATGTCGGCCCCATGCCGGCCTTCAGCGCGCCGATCATCGCATCGAGGCCGTTGAGCTGCTGCGCGAGGCGCTGGCGCTGCTGGGTGTGCGTGTCCCAGCCGCCGGTCTCGATGGTCGCGATCCTCGCGCCGCCCGGCGCCGACAGCAGCCTGGCGGCGAGCGCGCCGGTCGCGGCGGCGTTGGC
>NZ_CAHJWW010000299.1 GCF_903643035.1 Sphingomonas bacterium
GCGGCCGTGAGCGCCAGCGCCCCCGCGGCCAGCCAGGACTTCATCGTCAAAGTCGTTCTCCGTTCAGGAAGCCGGTCAGCAGCGCGGCCACGTCCCGCGGCGCCTCGCGTTGGGGGAAGTGGCCGACCCCGGGCAGGCCGACCATCTCGAACGGGCCGTCGAACTTCTTGGGAATAGGCGCGAAGCTCTCCTGCCGCGTCACGCCGTCGACGTCGCCCTTGATGAATAGGGTCGGCAGCGACAGCGTCGTCGTGGTCTTGATCTTCGTCTCGAGCCACTCGCTTCGTGGATCGGGAGCGGCGTTCTCCCAGCGCGAGCGGTAGCTGTGCAGCGTCACGTCCACCCAGTCGGGGTTGTCGAAGGCGCGGGCGACCCTGCGGAACACGGCCTCGTCAAACCAGCCCTTGGGCGCCCAGTTCTCCCAGTGGATGTGCGCGAAGCCGTGGGGGTCGTCGCGCACCGCCTTCTCGCCGCGCGGCGTCGCCATGAACCAGTGATACCAGTAGAGCTGCGCCTGCTCGAACGGCGGCGTCGGCATGCCGCCGAGGCGCGGCGGCGTCGACAGCATCGCGATCCGCTCGACCCGCTCGGGCCAGCCCACCGCCAGCGCCTCCGCGATGTTCGAGCCCCAGTCGTGGCCAACCACCGCGAACCGCTCGAGGCCGAGCGCGTCCGCCAGCGCGATCATGTCCAGGGCGTGGACGCCGCTGTTGCCCAAGCGTGGGGCCGCGTCATCGCGGAACCGCGTTCCGCCGAAGCCCCTGAGCGAGGGCACGAGCACTCGCAGTCCAGACGCAGCAAGGACGGGCGCCACCCCGTCCCAGGTGGAGGCGTCGTCCGGCCAGCCGTGCAGCAGCAGCACGGCCTCGCCGTCCTCCGGCCCTTGTTCCTCCAGAGCGACCAAGAGGTCGCCCGCGTCGATCGTCCGCATCCGTCAGACCCGCCGTGACAGGGCTACATCGCCATCAGCATGGCGATGTGGCTCTGCACCACGGGCACGATCTTGCCGGCGGCCGCCTTAAGCGAGGGCGCGCCGCCCTCGACCGCGTAGGCCTTCTGCACGTCCAGCGCCTGGTTGTGCGACGTCTTCTGCTGGGCGATGTAGGTCGCGTCGCGCGCGGGCCCGCTCTCGGCGCGGAGCTCGGCGATCAGCTCGACTTGTGCGGGCATCAGCTTGGGCGGCGCTGCGGCCACGCGCGAGCGGGCGGCGGCCGCCTTCACGTCGGCGGTGCTCTTCGTGTGCTCGGCGATCATCTGCTCGGCGAACTGGCGAACCTTGGGATCTTGCGTGGTCTGCAGCACGATCTGGCTCGATTGGCGCTCGTAGAGGTCGCTCGCGCCGGCCGTCTTCACGTACTCGGCGGGCGTCATGACCTGCGCGGCAGCCGGTGTGGCGGCGAGCAGCGACAGGGCGATAAGGGCGGTCTTCATCTTGTGATCTCCTGCGGGGCTCAGCGGGCGAAGGCGGTCTTGAGCCGCGCGATCGCATAGGTCTCCTGGTCGTAGGCGCCGCGCACCACCTTCCCCATGCCGAAGGACTCGTGGGTCACGCCTGGAAAGGTGCGTTGCTCGACACGGTCACCGGCCGCGCGCATCGCCGCCGCCAGCGTCTCGCCGTCTGAGCGGAGCGGGTCGATCTGCGAGTTGACGATGGTGGTGGGGGGCAGTCCGCGCAGGTTGGCCCCGACCAGGTTCAGCCGCGGGTCCTGCATGTCGGCCATGCTGCTCGTATAGTAATAGCCGAACCACTTCAGCATGGCGGCGTTCAGCGGCTTGGCGTTGGCCGCGTCTCGCCGGGAGGGAAGCTCCATGGCGCTGTTTGCGATCGGATAGACCGCCAGGATGTGGACCGGCGCGGGCAAGTTGTTGTCGCGCGCGTAGATTGCAGTCGCGACGGCTAGATTGCCGCCCGCGCTCTCGCCGGCGAACGCGATCCGGCCGGCGTCTCCGCCCCAGCTGGCGGCGTTCTGCAGCGTCCAGCGATAGGCCGCCACCGCGTCCTCGTGCTGCGCCGGGAACTTGGCCTCGGGCGCATGTCGGTACTCGACGGACACGACGATGGCGTTCAGCTGCTTGGCCATCAGCCGCGGCGCTGCGTCGTACGCGTTGACGTCGGCGATCACCCAGCCGCCGCCATGGTAGTAGACGATCACCGGCAGGTCGGCCCCACCGGCCGCTGGCCGATACACCCGCGCGTACTGCATCGGGTCAGACCCGTAAGGCAGGTCTTGCGTGGTGACCGCGGGATCGGGTGCGGTGGACTGGCCCTGGCGGCGCATGGCTGCGTGAAGCGCGTCGGGGAAACCGGGCTGAATGCGCGCCTTGACGGGGGTCAGCGTCTCAATCGGCTTGGGGCCGAGTGCGGCGAGCGCGTCCAGCACCGCCTGCATGTCCGGCGCGGCCTTGGGCGGCTGCGCGGCGACCGCGGGCGGCACGGGGGGCGGCGCAGCGTTGGGTGACGGCGTCGATTGCGCAACGGCGACCGAGGTCGTGCCTAGCAGCGCCGCCGCAAGCAAGCTTGCGGTCGCGCGAATAGATTGGACCATGAACGCCTTCCCTGGTGATGCCCGGTGATGAACGGATTATGTCGCAGCTGGTTTCGGTACGGCAGCGTGCGCAAGCGGGCGCGGTAGGGGCAAATCGCGATGGACCATAATCTGCGACTGCAGAAGCAGGCTATCGGCCTTGGCGGCCCACCGCAGACAGATGTCGGCAACCTGCTGCTTCGCGCCTTGCCTGACGATGCTTATGCTTTGCTGAGACCGCATCTCCGACGTGTTGATATGATCAATGGGAGTCGGTTGGGCGAAAGCGGCGCCGCGATCGACCTCGTCTGCTTTCCAGAGGGTGGCATCGCTGGTTTCTTGAATGTGCTGCCCGACGAGCGCCGTGTCGCCGTGGGGCTACTGGGACGGGAGGGCTTTGCAGGATGGCCCGCGTTGATGGGCAACGATCGCTGGCCTCATGAGGTCGTCGCCCGCGGCCCTGACGCAACGGCCCTGGAAATCAGCGCCTCCCACCTGCATGAAGCCCTTAACGCTAGCCGCACATTGCGTGAGGTTCTTCTGCGCTATGCGTCGGCTTTCGTCATGCAGATGGCGGAGACGATCGCCTCCAACCTCCTCCAATCGGTGACGCAGCGTACGGCCCGCTGGCTTCTCTTGTACCATGACCGCATCGACTGCGACGAGTTGGCCAT
>NZ_CAHJWW010000300.1 GCF_903643035.1 Sphingomonas bacterium
CGGTCCGGGCGGCACATCGCCCGGCTCGGCACGTCTCCGTTTCGCCGCGGACGCCCTTTGACAATCTGAGAACAGGTATCACATTGTGGGATAACCGCGACGACGGCGCGCGGCCGCTCCCCGCGGCGCAGCCCGAGCTGCAGCATGTCCCAAGCGGCCTGCGCGTGGCGCCACTTGCCCAGCTCGTCGCACCAGGCGATGTCGTGCTCCGGCCCGCGCAGCCCCTGCGGACTGCGGCCGGAGAACAGCGAGGCCACCGCGCCGTTGGTCCATTCCAGCCGGCGGTCGGCGGCCCGCCACCGCGCGATCTCCCCCGGCCTTGCGAGCGCGAGCAGCCCGCTGGGGCCTTCCACCATGATCGAGCGCGCGTCCTCGACCGTCGCCCCGACCAGAGCCACCCGGAACGCGCGGGATCGGCCGACAGGTCGGCAGGGCCGAGCCTGTTCGACGTCACGGGATTCGCTCCCGTGACGGCTCGCCGCCCGAGGGGACTCCACCCCCTCCCCCCAGGCGCGCACCTCGCCCAGCACCCACTCCGCCCCCGCCCGCGTCTTCCCGAACCCGCGCCCGCCCATGACCACCCACGTCCGCCAGTCCCCCGCGGGCGCCGCCTGCCCGTCATGCGCCCACTCCCCGAACTCGCGCGCCCAGCGGCGCAGATGCCCATCGGGCAACGACCGCACGACCGCCGCCTGCTCCTCCGGCGGGAGGCGGAGGAGGGTGGCGAGCAGCGGGGGCATGGGGGGCTCCGTTTGTGGGGGAGGCGGGTCGATGGGCGGACGCCGGCGTTTCGACCGGTGGGCGACCAACCACAGAAGCCAGGGTATCGAGACGACTAGTTCAGACTGCTTCGTTGACTTGCCGACTGGCGCTTCACCTCGTCGACGTCGATGGCTTCCAGTATCTCGCACTGGTCGGCCAAGCTGCGCGCTGCTGCACGTATCTGCGCCTTGGTCATCCCAGCCATACGTATTTCGCCGTGATGTGGATTTCCGGCGACCGGCACGTGCAGGACTGTCGCCCTCCGCGCCGTTATCGCATCCACCCGGTGGGCCACCAACGCAACTGCGCGCGGCATCGCGGGATACCGGGAGCGGGCGTTAAGTCCGGACCGCACCAGCGACTCCTCGAGATCGACCGAGACGCTGCCGTCGCTCTGGGGCCTGAACGCCGCCGACGACACCCGATAGCCTCCAGGCCGATCCATCGCTTCTGTGACTTGTTCGGGTGCTTGCACCTCGCGCAAAGCGCGCAGGCCGCCGCTTAACGGCGAAATGATCTCGACCGCCACCCGGCGTCAGGCGAACGCAGGCCGTTCTACGTCCAGCCGCCCGGCCCATCGCGCGAGCATCTGCTCGGCCTCGGCGCCTTCCGCCTCGTGCTCCACGCCCGTCGCACGATCCTCGCTCCAGGCCGCGACCTCGCCATCCGCTTCGAAATAGATCTCGAAACGATGATCGGCCGTGTACCACTCAGCTTGCAAGCCGCCGTCCGCGAGGGGCACGATCGCCGGCGCATCGACACCGGGCAGATTGCGCAACGCGTGTTCTAGGATGCTGCCCGCGCGCGCCATGATCGCCGGATCGGGCGCGACCGAAGCGGGACCGTCCCAACCGTCGCGCAAGGCGCGCAACGCGGCGAACCTCGTGCGCATCGTCCTGATATTGGTGACCCTCGCGATGACGCTGCGCGTCGACGAGTTCGTGTCATCGGCCGTCGTCCGGTCCGGCCAGCTATGGATCACGGCGGAGCGATTGGGGACGATCGCCGCCGCCGGCGTCGTCGACGCGGTGAAGATGCCGATCGCGTTCGCCGCTCGATGAATGCCGTGCATGCGCATCGTTCCTATCTAGCGCTCGTCGCTGGTTTGACCACCCGGCGAAAGAGGCCGTGCGCCGCCTGATGCGCGCTGCCGAACGGCCGTGACAGATCGCTCCATCCTCCGCTCGCATCGAACCGCGCGGTGGTCTCCAACGTCGCCACCTCCACGCCGTCCGGCGATGATGCGGGGCCGGAAGCGGTCACGTCGAGATATCCGTCCTGCTCGTCCGGCAGGCTTTCGGCCCAGCTATAATCGAACATATATGCTGGATTTTTCTCCGGCGGGCTGACGAAACCGAAGATGTCCGAAATGCACCTCGGCGTCCCATCCTCCGTCTGAAGGGTGAAAGCGTCCGTATAGGCAAGCTCGCCGACACTCGGCGCGATCTCGATGTCGCGCGCGCCAGCCCAGCTGACGATGGCCCCTATATGACGCTTGAACTGGGTGAACAGCGCGTCGAACCCCGGATAATCGGGCTTGGCATCCAGCGTCGACGTCCTGTTCCAACTGAACGAAACGCGATCGTTCTGAAACAGCACCTGGGTTCCGGTCGATTCAGAGGCAAAGGCCAGACGCGGCAAACCCATGATCTGGGCCAGATCGGGCTCGTTCTGTTCAAGCTGAAACGACATCGGTCCCGCCCGCTTGAGTTGCTTGAAGACGGGAAACTCATCGCGGAACAACCGTTGCACGTCGGCAAGGTCCAGGATGCTGAGGTCGGACAGGGCTGGCGTGAACGATACGGTCAGGAAGAGCTGAACAATCGGGGCTTCGTCCGGCTCGATCATCATCGCGGTCATATCCGCCTCCTTTTCGAAGTCAATCGAGCCGCTCGCGAGCGACGATAACGACGATTGCATCAAGAAATGGTTCAGCGGGGTCGAACGCCCCCCTCACCCGCCCATCGCCCGCACCCGGCGCAGCACCTCCGCGCGGACCTCGTCCATCGAGGGTTCCGCGCGGCGTCGCAGGCGGCGGTCGTCGGGTTCGCCCTTCGCCTCCGCGCGGTGCGCCTTCCACAGGATGATCGCCTGGTCGATCGTCATCCCCGGCCCCTGATCAACCAACCCGCGCGCGGCCGGGGGCGGGCACGCCGGCGCGAGCGGGGACGGGTCGAGCGTGTCGTTGGCGGCGCGGACCAGATGCTCCTCCAGCCGCTCCCAGCCCTCGCGCAGCGCCGTGCGCCACTGGTCGGCGAAGCCCGGCCACTTCGCCTTGCGCGCGTACAGCGCCGCCGGCGACACGCGAGCGGCCGCCGCGGCGGCGGTGACGTTGCCCGTCGCGGCCAGCTCCTCCAGGAACAGCTGCTCCTTGCCCGTCGACCAGCGGTTCGTGCCCGCGCGCTCGATGCGCG
>NZ_CAHJWW010000301.1 GCF_903643035.1 Sphingomonas bacterium
CGCGACCGGCGGGTCGGCGTCCGCCCGCGAGCGGCACGTCGCGCGCGGAAAGCTGTTGCCGCGCGAGCGTGTCGAACGGCTGCTCGACCCCGGCTCGCCGCTGCTGGAGATCGGCCAGCTCGCCGCGAACGGGCTGTACGACGACGAGGTGCCGGGCGCGGGCGTCATCGCGGGCATCGGCCGCGTGTCGGGCCGGCAGGCGATGATCGTCTGCAACGACGCGACGGTGAAGGGCGGCACCTATTACCCGCTGACCGTCAGGAAGCACCTGCGCGCGCAGGAGATCGCGGCCGAGAACCGGCTGCCCTGCATCTACCTCGTCGATTCGGGCGGCGCGAACCTGCCCCACCAGGCGGAGGTGTTTCCCGATCGGGACCATTTCGGTCGGATCTTCTACAACCAGGCGCGGATGAGCGCGGCCGGCATCGCGCAGATCGCCTGCGTCATGGGCAGCTGCACCGCGGGCGGCGCCTATGTGCCCGCGATGTCGGACGAGAGCGTGATCGTGCGCGGACAGGGAACGATCTTCCTCGCCGGGCCGCCGCTGGTGAAGGCCGCGACGGGCGAGGTCATCAGCGCGGAGGAGCTGGGCGGCGCCGACACGCACGGACGTCGCTCCGGCGTCGTCGATCACGTCGCCACGAGCGACCTCCACGCGCTGACGATCGTGCGCGACATCGTCTCGACGCTGCCGCCGGCGGTGGCGGCGTCCGTCAACCGCCGCGATCCGCGCCCGCCGCGCTACCCGGCCGAGGAGCTGTACGGCATCGTTCCCCCGGACGTGCGCGCGCCCTATGACGTGCGCGAAGTCATCGCCCGGCTGGTCGACGGGTCCGAGTTCCACGAGTTCAAGCCGTTGTACGGGCCGACGCTGGTCTGCGGCTTCGCGCATGTCTGGGGGCTGCCGGTCGCGATCCTCGCCAACAGCGGCGTGCTGTTCAGCGAATCGGCGCAGAAGGGCGCGCATTTCATCGAGCTGGCGCAGGCGCGGCAGGTCCCGCTCCTGTTCCTCCAGAACGTCTCGGGCTTCATGGTCGGTGGCCGCTACGAGGCGGAGGGGATCGCCAAGCACGGCGCCAAGCTGGTGACGGCGGTCGCCACCGCGACGGTGCCCAAGATCACGATCCTGATCGGCGGCAGCTTCGGCGCGGGCAATTACGGCATGGCCGGCCGCGCCTATTCGCCGCGGTTCCTGTTCAGCTGGCCCAACGCGCGGATCAGCGTGATGGGCGGCGAGCAGGCGGCGAGCGTGCTGGCGACCGTCCACCGCGACGCCGACCGCTGGACGCCCGAGGAGGCCGAGGCGTTCAAGGCCCCGGTCCGCCAGCGGTTCGAGGACGAGGGCAATCCGTACTATGCCACCGCCCGGCTGTGGGACGACGGCGTGATCGACCCCGCGCAGACCCGCGACGTCCTGGGCCTGGCGCTCGCCGCGACGCTGGAGGCGCCGATCGAGCCGGCGCGCTTCGGCGTGTTCCGGATGTGAGGCCGTGACGATCCGATCCCTCCTCATCGCCAATCGCGGCGAGATCGCGTGCCGCGTCATCCGCACCGCGCGGCGCATGGGCATCCGTACCGTCGCGGTGTATTCGGACGCCGACGCGACCGCGCTCCACGTCCGCCAGGCGGATCGGGCGGTCCACATCGGCGCGTCGCCGGCGCGCGAGAGCTATCTGGTCGGCGACCGCATCGTCGCCGCGGCCCTGGAGACCGGGGCGGAGGCGATCCATCCGGGCTATGGCTTCCTGTCCGAGAACGCGGACTTCGCGCAGGCGGTGATCGACGCCGGCCTCCTGTGGGTCGGGCCGCGGCCGGACAGCATCCGCGCGATGGGGCTGAAGGATGCGGCCAAGGCGCGGATGATCGCCGCCGGCGTCGCCGTGACGCCGGGCTATCTGGGCGAGGACCAGAGCCCCGAACGGTTGCAGGCCGAGGCCGAGGCGATCGGCTGGCCGGTGCTCGTCAAGGCGGTGGCTGGCGGCGGCGGCAAGGGGATGCGGCAGGTCGATGCTGCGCAGCAATTCGTTGCAGCATTGCAGTCGTGCCGGCGCGAGGCGGCGTCGAGCTTCGGCGACGACCGGGTGCTGATCGAGAAATATATCCAGAGCCCGCGCCACATCGAGGTGCAGGTGTTCGGCGATACCCATGGCAACGTCGTCCACCTGTTCGAGCGCGACTGCTCGCTCCAGCGCCGCCACCAGAAGGTGATCGAGGAGGCGCCCGCGCCCGGCATGGACGCGAGGACGCGGGAGGCGATCTGCGCGGCCGCCGTGCGCGCCGCGCGGGCGGTGGACTATGTCGGCGCGGGCACGATCGAGTTCATCGCCGACGCGAGCGACGGGCTTCGGGCCGACCGCATCTGGTTCATGGAGATGAACACGCGGCTTCAGGTGGAGCATCCGGTGACGGAGGAGATCACCGGCGTCGACCTGGTGGAATGGCAGCTGCGCGTGGCGTCGGGCGAGCCGCTGCCGCTGCGGCAGGAGGAGCTTGCCATCGACGGCTGGGCGATAGAGGCGCGGCTGTACGCGGAGGATCCGGCGAAGGGGTTCCTGCCGTCGACGGGGCGGCTGGAAATCTTCCGGGAGCACCGCGACGTGCGGCTGGAGACCGGCGTGTGCGAGGGGGCGGAGATCACCGGCTTCTATGATCCGATGATCGCGAAGATCGTCGTCCACGAGCACACGCGTGAGGCGGCGTGCGAGAGGCTCGCCCGGGCCTGCGCGGCAACCGACGTGTTTCCGGTAAGGACCAATGCCCCGTTCCTGTGGCGCGCGCTCGACGACGCCGATTTCAGGGCCGGGCGGATCAGCACCGGCTTCATCGCGGCCAAGGGCGACGCCCTGTTGCCTCCGGCGGAACCGACCGACGACATGGTCAGCCAGGCCGCAGCGGCCGTGCTCGTGCAGGAGTATCATGGCGCGCCGACGATGCTGTCGTTCTGGACGGACGACCTGCTGGCCCATCTTCAGGCCAGTCCGTGGCGGGCAGCATTGGGGTTCCGGCTGAATGCCGAGGTCGACCGCAGGGTCGCCGTTGCGGTCGACCGACGTAATTATCTAACCACCCTGCCCTCGGACTGGCGTCACAGGTCGATCGTCGGGGAGCCGGTGGCCGATGGCGTCGCTGTCAACGATAGCGGCCTGAGCTTCCTGGCGTCGGCCGCCC
>NZ_CAHJWW010000302.1 GCF_903643035.1 Sphingomonas bacterium
CCGACGGTGGCGGCGCCGGCGGAGGCTCGGAAGCCGGTTGCGCCAGGACCATCGATGTCGCCGGGGCGGCGCAGCGCGTCTCGATGGAGACGCTGCGCACGCCGGGCAGCAGCGCACGGAACTCGTGCACCAGCCGGTCGGCGTAATGGTTGCGCACCCAGTTGGTCATGAACGCCGACGGCAAGGCGAGCCGGACGGTGTCGGCGGCCGGCTCGCCGGCGACCAGCTCCATGGGTTTGAGCCACTGGTCGAACAGGCGCGCGCCCGCCGAGTCGCGCAGGTGCGCGCGCACCTGTTCCCATGCGCGGGCGAGGTCGCCGATGCCGTCACCTCCGCCCCGCAAATCGTCCACGCGCACCTCTCCTCCGGCCGCGGACAGACTTGTCGCGACCGTCCTGCCAACGGCACAAACGTCCCCGTACGCGGCCCGTGACCACGTTCGACTCCGTCGATTTCAAGCGACCGCGGCGGCGATGCCGGCGCGATGGAGGTGGTTATGAAGGCTTCGGGTGAACGATCAAGTCGAACGGTGTCTCATTTCCGAAATAAACGGGATTGACAGCGCAACAGCCGCGGAAATGCGTCAAACTATCTTTCATCTCTTTGATATCATTACATTAATGGTTTGCGGAGTTGCTTGCCTGCATCGAATCAGGCGGGGACTCAGACCTTCTGCGATGGTTCCCGCATCGCGGCGACACACGAAAAACCCCGCCGGTTTCGCCGGCGGGTCATGGTGCGGACGATACCGCCAGGAGAGCGGTACGGCAGGGTGAATGTCAGGCCAGCGCCGACAACGCCTTGGTCAGCCGCGCGAACTTGCGGCTCGCGGTATTGCGGTGAAGAACGCCCTTGGCGACTCCGCGCGCAAGCTCGGGCTGGACCTCATGGAGCGCAGTCGCAGCAGCTACCTTGTCACCCGACGCGAGCGCCGCCTCCACCCTCTTCACGAACGTGCGGATCCGACCGACCCGCGCCCCGTTGATCTCGGCCCGCCGATCGTTGCGACGGATGCGCTTCTTCGCTTGCGGCGTATTCGCCATGAACTGCCTCGAACCTGATGGGACGGAAAAAGGGGCGGCGGGACCTGCCCATCGCCCTTGCTGTGCGCGGCTGTACCCAGACGCACCGGCAAGGTCAACCGCGCTGGCAGGCAGGACACCAGAAGGTCGAGCGGCCACCTTCCGCGCGCCGCAGCACGGGCGTTGAGCACGCCGGGCACGGCTCTCCCCCACGACCATAGACGCGCCACTGTTTCGAGAAATAGCCAAGCTCGCCGTCCGGCCGCGCATAGTCGCGCAGGGTCGACCCGCCCGCCTCGATCGCGGCGAGCAGCACGGCGCGGATCGCCACGGCCAGCCGGTCGAGCCGGAACCGCGCTATCCGCCCCGCGGCCCGCGAGGGGGCGATGCGCGCCAGGTGGAGCGCCTCGCAGATATAGATGTTGCCCAGCCCGGCGACGATCCGCTGGTCTAGCAGCATCGCCTTGACCGGCGCGCGTCGGCCTTCGAACGCGGCCAGCAGCATCGCGCCCGAGAGGTCGGGGCCGAGAGGCTCCGGCCCGAGCGCGCGGAACGACGGCCAGGCGGCGAGGTCCGCGGTCGGCAACAGGTCCACCGACCCGAACCGGCGCGGATCGTGCAGCGCCAGTCGCCGGCCGTCGGCGGTCTCCAGCAGCAGGTGGTCGTGCGCCAGCAGCTCGCCCGGATCGACCCGCCAGCGGCCCGACATGCCGAGGTGGAAGATCATCGTGTCGCCGCGATCGGTCTCGACCAGCCCGTATTTCGCGCGCCGGGACAGGCCCGTCACGGTGGCGCCGGTCATCCGCTGGCGCAGGTCGACGGGAAAGGCGCGGCGCAGGTCCGCGCGCCGCGTCTCGACGAGGGCGAGCCTGCGTCCCTCCAGCACGGGGCGCAGGCCGCGCACGGTGGTCTCGACTTCGGGCAGTTCGGGCATGGACGGCAGATAGTGTCGTCGCCCGGGACTGCGAGGGCAAGACCGGAAGGCCGGGATAGGAGGGCCGGGATCGCGCGGCCGGGACCATGAGGGCGGTGGCGTTGCGACCCTCCCGCCGCTAGGACACGGCGCATGAACGACACCGTCTCCTTCGGCTACGAAGACGTTTCCCCCGACGAGAAGACCGCCCGCGTCGGCGGCGTCTTCAACAGCGTCGCCGCACGCTACGACCTGATGAACGACGCGATGTCGGGCGGCATGCACCGGCTGTGGAAAGACCGGTTCGTGCGCCGGGTAAAGCCGCGCGAGGGCGAGCGGATCCTCGACATGGCGGGCGGCACCGGCGACATCGCCTTCCGGCTTTCCGCGTCCGGGGCGCAGGTGACGGTCGCCGACATCAACCCCGCGATGCTGGACGTCGGCATCGATCGCGCGGCGAAACGCGGGATCGCCGGGCTCGTCTGGACGGAAGCGAACGCGGAGACGCTCGCCTTTGCGGACCGCTCGTTCGACGCCTACACGATCGCGTTCGGCATCCGGAACGTGACGGACATCCCCGCGGCGCTGCGCGAGGCGCATCGCGTGCTGCGCCGGGGCGGACGCTTCTGGTGCCTGGAGTTCTCGACGACGCGATGGCCCGGCTTCAAGGACGTGTACGACGCCTATTCGCATCGGGTGGTGCCAAAGCTCGGCCGGATGCTGGCGGGCGACGCGGACAGCTATCGCTATCTGATCGAGTCGATCCGGCGGTTCCCCGACCTCGAGCGGTTCCGGACTATGATCGACGAGGCGGGGTTCACGCGCACCTCCGTCGAGCCGCTGCTCGGCGGGCTGGTCGCGATCCACGGCGGCTGGAAGATTTGACCGGCCGTTCGTCCAGGCGCCGGCACCAGCCCGCTGCCCCACCCGACCTCCGGCTGCGTACCCCGATCGGGAGGTCGGGTGGGGGACCGGGCGCAAGCCGCCGGGGTTCCGGCGATGCGCGGCATCGTCCGAAGGCGGATGACGGATGGCGCCGCATCCGCGCGGGCGGATGGAACGCGGGCGGATGGAACAAGGCTTCGCGATGACATCCTCCGCCGTCCATGCGTGGCGGCTGATCCGCTGGGGACGCATCCTTGCCCGCCACGGCGCGCTGCGCGGGATCGAGCGCGATCCCGGCACGCCGCCGGGCCTGCGCCGGCTCGTGCGGCTCGCGCGGTT
>NZ_CAHJWW010000303.1 GCF_903643035.1 Sphingomonas bacterium
CTTTTCCAGCAGCGCGGGCGTCGCCTGCGCGGCATAGCCGTCCTTCGTCACCGCGGTCAGCACCTGGGGTTCCAGCCCGGCGGCGCGCGCGGCGTCGGCGACCGACGTCCCGGCCTTCACCTTCGCGGCAAGCGCGGCGGCGGCGGCCTGGTCGAGGACCGCGACCTGCGTGATCGTCCGCTTCTGGGTCGGCAGGAACTCGGTCCTGCGGGCCTGATAGGCGGCGGCGATGTCCGCCTCGGCGGGCGCGGCCTGAGCGGCGACGGTCGCGGGGGTGACGAGCGCATAGCGGATCACCCGCCGCTCGGGCACGACGTAGCGCGCGCGGTGCGTGGCGTAGAACGCCTGGAGCTCGGCCGGGCCGGGCGTCCCGGTCGTCGCCATCGCCGCCGTCGGCACGAAGGCGACCGATCCCTGCCGCTTTTCCAGCAGCAGCGCGGCATAGGGCGTCACCAGCCCGTCGGGCACCTGCGTCGCGCCGATCGTCGGCTGAATCAACTGCTGCGCGATCGTCTGGCGCGCGATGTCGGTGCGGATCTGGTCGTCGGACAGGTGCTGCGCACGCAGCAGCTGCTCGTAGATCCTGGGATCGAACTTGCCGTCCGGACCCTGGAGCGAGGGGATGCTGGCGATCTGGCCGTCGACCGACCGGCGGCTGACCGCCATCTTCTGTCCGTGCCCGAAGACGTCGAGCGCCAGCCCGTTGACCGCGCGGTCGACCGCCGCATCGACGCCGCCGCCGTCCACGAACTGCGCCGGGGTGAGCGTCGGCTGCTGCTGCCGCGCGGCCTGCAACTCGCCATCCACGGTGCGGCGCATCTCGCCCGAGGCGAGGTCGGTCCCGCCGACGCTGGCGATCGAGCTGCCGGCGACGCCCGCCCCACCGAACCCCGACACGTCGCCCAGCCCGAACAGGATCGCGATCGCCACCAGCCCGACGAAGGTGACGATCACGCCGAGACGGGAGCTGACGATCCGGCGGAAGAACTGGAGCATGGAGCAGTAAACCGATCTGGCTGGTCGGCAGGCTGGCTGGCGACGGAAACCCGTGCGCCTTACGGGCGCGGGCGGACGGCATCAAGCTCGTGCGCCGGCCTGCACCTTGCGCGCCGGGCCACCGCCGCTAACCAAGCCTGAGACACGAACGGGGGAAGACGACGATGCGGCGCAAGCTGGTGGCGGGGAACTGGAAGATGAACGGCAGCCTGGCGGCGCTCGCCGAGCTGGACGCGATCGCGGCGGCGGCGGCGGCGAACCCGGGCGTCGACGTCGCGGTGGCGGTGCCCGCGACGCTGATCGCGCCGGCAACGGCGCGCGTCCCGGCGCTGGCGATCGGGGCGGAGGACATCCACCCGGCGGACGCCGGCGCGCACACGGGCTGCGTCTCGGCGGCGATGGTGGTCGAGGCGGGAGCGAGCTTCACCATCGTCGGCCATTCAGAGCGACGGGTGGAACAGCGCGAATCGGGCCAGGACGTCTGGGCGAAGGCGGAAGCGGGGCGCCGCGGCGGGCTGGGCGTGATCCTGTGCCTGGGCGAGACCGACGTCGAGCGGGCGTCGGGACGCGCGGAGCGGGTGGTGGCCTCGCAGCTCGAACGCGCCCTGCCCGCGGGCGCGGGGGCAGACTGGCTGACGATCGCATACGAGCCGCGCTGGGCGATCGGCACCGGCCTGACGCCGACCGCCGACGACGTGGAGGCGATCCACCTGACGGTAAGGACCAAGCTGGTCGACCTGCTGGGCGAGCCGGGCGGTGCGATCCGCATCCTGTACGGCGGATCGGTGACGGGCGAGAACGCCGCCGTGATGCTGGCGATACCCGACGTCGACGGCGCGCTGGTCGGCGGGGCGAGCCTGACTGCCGCCAAGTTCGTCCCCATCATCACCGCCGCCGCGACGCTCCAGCACGATCGTTGACCCAGCACGATCGTTGACGACGTCGGCCGCCATCCGCGCCGGCGCCGCCGCGCGCGAGCTTGACGTATTCGTTCGAACGAACTAATCGGAGTGGTGAGCCATTCGAGGATCCTTGACATCGCCGTCAGCGAGTTCGGCCGCAAAGGGCTGGAGGGCGCCTCGACGCGCGGCATCGCCGCGGCGGCGGGAACGGCGATGTCGTCGATCACCTATCATTTCGGCGGCAAGGAAGGCCTGTATGCCGCGGCGGCCAGCCACATCGATGCCGAGATGGCCGACCAGATGCGATCGGCCCTGTCCGACGGGCCGGTGCCGGAGGACGCGGGCGACGCGCGGGCGGAGATCCACCGGCTGCTGGACCGGCTCGCCGTGCAGCTCATCACCGATCGCGACGCCGAATCGTCGCTGTTCATCATGCGCGAGCAGATGCATCCGACCGGCGCGTTCGATTGCTTCTATCGAGGCACGATCGGGCGGATGGCGCGCAGGATGGTGTCGCTCGTCGGCGCGGCCACCGGTGCTGCCGATCGCGATGCCCGCGTGACGGCCATGACGCTGTTCGGGCAGGTCGTGGTGTGGCGTTCGTCGCGCGCGCTGGTCGACCGGCTGCTCGATGGTCCGCTGGACGCGGGGCACGAGGCGCTCGTCCGCCATCGGATCGCCCGCAACACGGACTGCATTCTCGACCGGCTGAGCGCCGACCAACAGGAGCCGCAATGAGCGATCAGACCAGTTTGGACCGTGACGACACGCGCGACGACGATCGCGCGTCCGGCGGATCGGAAAGGAACAAGGGGCGCGGCTCGTCCGACGACCACAGGCAGAACGGCGACGGGGATGGCGACGGCGACGAAGCGTCGGGGAACGACGACGCGTCGGGGAACGATGCCGGGGGCGAGAAGAAGACGCCGCTGTTCCGCCGGCCGTCGTTCTGGATCGTCCTGATCGTGGTGATCGCCGCCGCCGCGATCGGCGGCACGCTGTATTACCGCAATGCGCGCCAGTACGAATCGACCGACGACGCGTTCGTCGACTCGCACATCGTCCGCATCGCGCCCCAGGTAGGCGGTACGCTGGTCAAGGTCGGCGACTACGACAACCGGCACGTCGAGGCCGGCCGGTTGCTCGCGGTGATCCAGCCCACCGGCCCGCAGGCGCAGCTCGCGCAGGCGCAGGCCGGCGTCGTCCAGGCGCAGGCGCAGGTCGCGCAGGCACTGGCGCAGGTCGGGCTG
>NZ_CAHJWW010000304.1 GCF_903643035.1 Sphingomonas bacterium
GTGCGCCGGGTCGCGCCAGCGGCAGCCGCGCCGGCGATCGCACCGGCATGGGGGCCGCCGGCATCGGTGCCGGCACCGCTTCCTGCGCCAGCGCCGACAAGGTCGGCACGACCGGCCACAGCATCCACGCACGCGCGCCCGTCCAGCCGCCAAGGACCAGCAGCAGGAACCGCAGCGGTCGGCCGCCTCTCCTCACGCAGGCCCGGCGACCATGGGCGGTCCGTTGCCGCCGAACTCTGCGGGAAACGCATGGGTGGTCTTGTCCCAGCAGGCCGCGCCGCCCCCGAGCAGCTTCAGATAGCACCACAGCGCGCGCCGGGCGGCGAGCAGCGCGATCAGGTTGCCGACCAGCATCCGCGGCACCGACCGCAGCGCCTCGCGCCGGCCATAGGCGCGGTGGGTGAACAGCGCGCGCATCGCCATCCGCCATACCAGCAGGGCCGCGTTGACCTGCAGCAGCAGCGTCATGCCGCCGGACATCCGCGCGACGGCCACGCCCGCCACCGCATGCGCCAGCGCCGTGACGCCCCACGTCAGCAGCGCGAGGTAGCAGGAGCACAGCACGAGCATCGCGAGCGGCGCGCGCCGGTCCCGCGCGCGCATCCAGTGGTCGCCGATCGCCAGCGGCCGCGCCCAGCCGGTCCGGTCCCACCCCGCCAGCGCGATGCCCGTCATCCATCGCGCCTTCTGTCGGACGGCGGCGCCCAGGGTGGCGGGAAAATATTCGCGCACCGCCATCACCGGCTCGCCCGCCGCCGCGGCGACGCGCGCGAAGCAGGCGCGGGCACCCAATGCGGTCGCGCGCAGGCCGATCTCGTAATCCTCGCACAGGCTGTCGGCATCGAACGGCGTCCCGTGCCGGGCGGCCAGCGCGTGCAGCACCGGCGTCGCGATCGCGCAGCCGACGCCCGCCAGCGGCAGCCCCGCGCCGACCATCGCGCGCACCACCAGCGTCTTCGAATGGTTCTCCGCGAACTCGTCGGCCACCACGCCGGACACCAGCGGCCGATCGGGATCGATCAGCGGCAGCACCGGCAGCTGGACGATGTCATGCCCGCCGATCAGCGCGTCGAAGACGCGCAGCTCGCCGGCGGGCACCACGTCCTCGGCATCGTGGAGGATCACCGCGCGCGTCGCGTCCGCCCCGTCCCGACCGGCATCCTCCCGCATCAGCGCGCGCCACAGCGTGTTGAGGCAATCGGCCTTCGTCGTGGGGCCGTCGCGCACGCCGATCACCGGCCGGATGCGCGGCTCGTCCCGCGCGACGCGCATCACCGCGGCGATCGTCGCGCGGTCGTTGGGGTAGCAGCCGACGAAGAACGTGCAGCCGGGATGGTCGAGGCGCGCGGCGGTCAGCCGCAGCATCGGCGCGATGACGCCGGATTCGTCCCATGCGGGTATGAAGACCGCGAAACGGCTGGCGGGATCGATCGGCGGAAGGTCGTCCAGCAGCGGCACCATGCCGCCGCTTCCGCGGAGCCGGTGCCATCCGGTCCGGGCGCACCAGACGATGTCGACCGCCAGATCGTCGATCCCGCCCAGCAGCACGCCCGCGCCCGCGAACAGCAGCAGTTCGCGCAGGACGACGTCCATGACCCCCAGCAACGCGAACACCGTCCGAATCCCCCCGAATCCGGATCGGCTTGTCGCAACGCCGCCCGCCGAACGCAACAGCCGTGCCGGGACCGCCGTCCCGATCGGCGACGGCCGGCATTATTCGGAGGGCCAGCATCGTCCGTAAGGGAGCGGCGTCGGCCGGGTCGCCATGGCACGTCGGGTGCGACGCGCGGCGGGGGCTGTCCACACCCCGCATGCGATCCTGGGGCAGGCCCCAGACCTACGGCGGACAGGTTCACCGTGTCACGCGCGTCGCGGAACCTGCGTGTCGGACTAGCCCGAACGGTCGCTGGCCGGACGCCCTCGCGACGTCTTCACCGACGCGAAAGCATCGCGGAGGGATCGTCAGGGCTGGGTGCGCTGACGGCCGGTGTTGGTGTTGTCCGGCGTGCCCGTGCCCGCCGCGCCGACGGTGCCGATGTTGCCGAACAGGTCCTGGAAGAAGCCGCGCGTGCGCCCGAGCGTCGGCGTCGTCTTGGCAAGCGCGTCGACCGCGGCGATCTGCTCGACGCCCGAGCGGCGGACCGCGGAGACGGTGCCGGTCCGGTCGAAGCTGATCTCCAGCGTCAGCTGGTCGGTCGCGCGCGGCCTGGTGTAGGCGTAGTTGCGGGAGTCGCGCGACAGATAGTACCAGTTCTGCTCGCCGAACTGGCTGCGGAAACTGGGCTGGCCCAGCACCTTGGCGACCGAATCGCGCGTGTCGACCCCCGGCTGGACCGAGTTCACGAGGTCCGCGTCGATGATATAGCCCTGGTGCGAGCGCAGCTTGGTGCAGCCCGAGGCGAGGGCCGCCGCCGCCGCGAGCGCGAGGATGCGGCAGAGAGGGGAGAGGGAGGGGCGGACACGCATGATACTCTCCGGGCCAGGGGCGATACGGGCGGGCGACACGGGCGATTGCATCGTCTGTGCCGTGCCTCGATATGCGAGGTCCATTATGCGGGGACGCGGGGCGCAGCAAGCCGCTCCGCCAGCCCGCCCGACCGATCGAGCGAAGAGGACAGGCGCGTGGGCTGGCTGGGAGCATGGATGGCGGGGTTCGGCCGCCACGGCGACGAGACGCTGCCGCTGTACGACGCGGTGGTGCTGCGCGCGCGCGAGCCGCACTGGTACCTAGACGGCGCGGTGCCCGACACGGTCGATGGCCGGTTCGACATGGTCGCGGCGGTGCTGGCGGCGGTGCTGCTGCGGATGGAGCGGGAGCCCGACGCGTCGGCGGTGCCCTCCGCCCGCCTGACCGAGCGGTTCGTCGAGGACATGGACGGCCAGCTGCGGCAGCTCGGCATCGGCGACATCGTCGTGGGCAAGCATATCGGCAGGATGATGAGCATGCTGGGCGGCCGGCTGGGCGCGTATCGCGAAGGCTTCGCCGCCAGCGCGACGGACGGCGGCGCCGGCCTAGGCGAGGCGATCGTGCGCAACGTCTATCGCGGGCGACCGCCGGCGCCGGACGCGCTCGACCATGTCCGCGCCGGGCTCGGCGACCTGCGGGCG
>NZ_CAHJWW010000305.1 GCF_903643035.1 Sphingomonas bacterium
TCGTCGCGGAACGCGCGGCCGAGCGGCGTTTCGGGCACCAGCCCCAGCCCGACCTCGTTGCTCACCAGCATCAGCGCGCCGCGCGCGTCCGCCATCGCCGCGACCAGCGCCGCGCCCGCGCCCGCGACGTCGTGGTTCCCGAGCATCAGGTTGGACAGCCACAACGTCAGGCAGTCGACCAGTACCGCTCCGCCGTCCCCCGCGGCGCCCGTGTCCCGGATCGCGCGCGGCAGGTCGACGGGGCATTCCACGGTGCGCCAGCGCGGGCCGCGATCGGCGCGGTGGCGGGCGATCCGGTCCGCCATCTCGCCGTCCCCCGCCTCGCCGGTCGCAAGGTACAGCAGCGGCCCCGCGATCGCCTCCGCCGCCGCCTGCGCGAGCCGGCTCTTGCCCGAGCGGGCGCCGCCGAGGAACAGGGTCGTGCTCACCGTCTCGCTTCCCCATCCCGCCCGCCGGCGCCTGCGTCCTGCCCGCCCGCCGGCGCATGCGTCTTGCCCGCCGGCGCCTGCGGTCCTATGACCCCGATCGCGACAGGTTCCCAGAGATGGGATGAAAAGGGAACCCGGAAGCGTCGATCCCCGATCGACGCAAGCCGGGGCTGCCCCCGCAACTGTGACCGGCGAGCCTCGCCCATCCGCGCCACTGGCCCCCTCGCGGGACCGGGAAGGCCGGGCAAGGCGCTGACCCGCGAGCCAGGAGACCTGCCCGTCGCGGTCAGTCCTTCGCCGGGACGGGGTGTGCCGGGCGGACGAGGAGCATTCCTCGCGTGACGACGTGCCTTGGGGCGTCACGCGGCGGGAGCCAATCCCGGTGCCCGTGGTCGCGTGCGCCCCGTCACTGACGAGGGATGCCGACGTGAAGACCAACCCGATCCTCCTTTCCGGCGCGTCGTTCGCGCTGGTCCTCGCCGCGCCGGCCGTGGCCCGATCCGCGAACCGGCCCGTCGACCCATCGCCCGCGCCGACCGGCCAGCCCGAGACCGTTCAGTCCGAGACGGGTCAGTCCGCAACCGGCCAGTCCGCCGAGTCCACCGCCGGTCTTCAGCGGGTCGCCGACGCCGGCCGGGACGTCGTCGTCACCGCCAACCGCACCGCGACCCCGATCGACCGCGTCGGCCAGGCCGTCACCGTGCTCGACACCGCGACGATCGAGCGCCGCCAAGCGAGCAACGTGTCCGACCTGCTGCTCCAGACGCCCGGCGTCACCGTCGCGCGCAACGGCGGGGTCGGCACCACCACCTCCTTGTCGATCCGCGGCGCGGAGACCGACCAGACGGTCGCGCTGATCGACGGCATCAAGCTCAACGATCCGTCGTCGCCGGGCGGCGGCTTCGACTTCGGCGGGCTGCTGGTCGGCAACATCGCGCGGATCGAGGTGCTGCGCGGCGCGCAGTCGGTGCTGTGGGGCAACCAGGCGATCGGCGGCGTCGTCAACCTCATCACCCGCCAGCCGACCGACCATCTGGCCGTCAACGCGCGCGCGGAGGGCGGGTGGCACGACACCGGCCAGGGCTTCCTCAACGTGTCCGACAGGATCGGGCCGGTGTCGGCGAGCCTTGGCGGCGGCTATTACCGCACGGACGGCAACTCGGCGTTCGCGGGCGGGCGCGAGAAGGACGGCTATCGGAACCACGGCTTCAACGGCAGCGTCGGCGTCGCGCTGGCGGCGAACCTGTCGGTCGACGTGCGCGGCTTCTATTCGGACGGGCGGACCGACATCGACGGTTATCCCGCACCGCTCTATGCGTTTGGCGACACACCCGACTATGCGCTGACCAAACAGGCGATCGGCTATGCCGGCGTCAATCTGGGGCTGTTCGACGGGCGGCTGAAGAACCGCTTCGGCTATGCGTACACCGACACGCGCCGTCGCGACATCGATCCTACCGGCGGCGTCGACACCGAGACGTTCCGCAGCCGCGGCCTCAACAACCGCATGGAATATCAGGGCGTGCTCGATCTGGGTCCGATCGTCCAGGCGACGTTCGGTGCCGAGCGCGAGGTGACGCGCTTCACGACCATGAGCCCGGGCAGTCCGCAGACGATCGGCCGCGCAGCGATCTGGAGCGGCTATGGCCAGCTGGTCGTCACGCCCGTCACCGGCCTCACCGCCACCGGCGGCGTCCGGCACGACGACCACAACGTCTTCGGCGGCGCGACGACCTTCTCGGGCTCGGGCGCCTATTCGCCCAACGGCGGCGCGACCGTGCTGCGCGGCAGCTATTCGGAAGGCTTCAAGGCGCCGACGCCGTACCAGCTCCAGAGCGAGTACGGGAACGCCGCTCTCCGCCCCGAGCGGTCGCACGGCTGGGACGCGGGCGTGACGCAGCGCGCGGTGGGCGGCGCGATCGAGGCGAGCGCGACGTGGTTCCACCGCGACTCCGCGGACCTCATCAACTTCGTCTCCTGCCCGGAGGCGGCGACGAGCGGCATCTGCGTCAACCGGCCGTTCGGCACCTATGACAATGTCGCGCGCGCGACGTCGGAAGGGTTAGAGGCGACGCTGGCGCTTCGCCCGGCCGAGGGGTTCGAGGTGAGCGGCAGCTATACCTATCTCGACGCCACGAACCGGTCCGTCGGCACCGCCGCCTATGGCCGCCGCCTCGCGCGCCGGCCGAGCCAGAGCGTGACCGCGAACGTCGACTATCGCTGGGGCTTCGGGCTGGAGACGGGCGCGACGCTGACCGACGTCGGCGACAGCTTCGACGACGCCTCCAACGCGCGGCGGCTGCCGGGCTATGTGCTGCTGGCGGTGCGCGCGTCCTATCCCGTCACGCGCAACGTGTCGGTCTATGGCCGGGTCGAGAACCTGACCGACTCGGTCTATCAGACGATCTACCGATACGGCCAGCCGGGCCGCGCCGCCTATGGCGGCATCCGGCTGAGCTATTGAGCGCATGACCGCGCCGGGGATCGCCGATGCCGATCTGGACCCGTTCCGCGCCCATGGCGGGCGCGTCGCGGCGGCGCGGGCGGTGTTCGGCTCGGCGTCGGCGCCAGATGACGGGGGCGGGGACTGGATCGACCTGTCGACCGGCATCGCGCCGTGGCGCTATCCCGCCCCGCCCGCCCGCGACGACCGGCTG
>NZ_CAHJWW010000306.1 GCF_903643035.1 Sphingomonas bacterium
GCCGCTCACGCCGCCAGCCCGCTCCGACCGGAGCGGCCGGGGACGCCGGTCGGGCGGGCGTAGCCGGGCAGTCCGGCGAGCGCGATCCGCGAGCGCATGAAGGTACCGGTGCCGCGCGCCACCTCCTCGCCCCCCGCGTCCACCAACCGGGCCTCGGCGATGAAGACGCGCCGCTGGCCGCTGATCCACCGCCCCTCCGCGACCACCGGTCCCGCGCGCAGCGGTCGCGTCAACAGCAGGTTGAACGCGGTGGTGAGCAGGAACCGATCGTTGACGAGGCTGTTGGCGGCATAGAAGGCGGCGTCGTCGAGCATCTTGAAATAGCTGGTGCCGTGCGCCGCGCCGCCGGCGTGGAACACACGCTCGTCGACCGTGAAGCGGATCCGCGCCAGGCCGGCGGCGACGATGTCCAGCGTCGATTCGAAGAAGCTGTTGATCGGCGCCGCCGCGTACAGCCCCTCCAGCGCGCGGAAATGCGCCGCCTCGCCCGCCGGGAGATCGCGGTGCGCGCCCTCAGCCGGCATCGCGGGCCTCGTCCGCGGTCCAGAGCGCATAGAGCGCGTCCGGGGAGCCCGCGCCGCGCAGCTTGGCGACGAACGACTGGTCGCGCAGCCGCCGGGAAACCTGCGCCAGCGCCTTGAGATGGTCCGCGCCCGCATCGGGAGGCGACAGCATGGCGAGGACGATGTCCACGGGCCGGTCGTCCACCGCCTTGAACGCGATCGGCTGGGCAAGGCGGATCAGCAGGGCCGCCACCTCGGAAATCCCCGCGAGCTTGGCATGCGGGATCGCGATCCCGCCGCCGAACCCCGTCGAGCCCAGCCGCTCGCGGGCGGCCAGCGCATCGGCGACCCTGTCTCCCTCCAGCCCCAGCGTCGTGGCGGCGATGGTTCCTATGTGGATGAACAACATCTTCCTGGTGGCGGCCGGCAACCCGATGCGGACCGCCTCGGCGTTCAGGAGTACGGCCTGCCCCATCGGCACCGCCCCGTCAGGCGACGCGGTTGGGCTCGACCCAGCCGATCGTGCCGTCGCCGCGGCGATAGACCATGTTGAAGGACCCCGTGCCCGCATTGCGGAACAGCAGCGCGGCCGTGTTGCGCAGGTCGAGCATCATCACCGCGTCCGACACGCTGGCGTCGGGCACGTCGACCCGCGTCTCGGCGACGATCAGCGGCGCGTCGCTTGCCTCCTCCGCCTCGGGCTGCTCCTGGAACAGCGTGTAGCCGGCGTTGTCGTACAGCTGGTCGTCGTTCACCGTGCCGGTCGCGGCGTGGTCCTTGATCCGGCGCATGTAGCGCCGCAGCTGCTTGTCGATCTTGCCCGCCGCGCCGTCGAAGGCGGGGTGGGCCTCGTGCGCCTCGTGCCGGCCCTTGATCACCAGTCCGTGCATGACGTTCATGACGATATCGCAGGTGAAGCCCACGTCGTGCGGACCCTTGCCGAACGTCGCCTGCGCGGAGATGGCGCGCGCGAAATACTTGGTGGCGATCGCCTGAAGCGCGTCCTCGACATGACTGCGCAGCGCGTCGCCGACGGCGACCTGGTGACCCGAGACGCGGACATCCATGACTTCTTCTCCTCAGGGCGATCGCCTGGCGGGCGACCCGTTACGCGGCTGTCTCCACGCCCCACAGGGGATTGGCGACCGTCGTCATGAACGCGGCATGCGCCGCCCGTTCTCCCTCATTTGGCGCGAAAAGGCGCGGCGGCCGGACCTGACGGGCCACCGCCGGCGCGGCATGGGACGCGGCCGCGGCGCCGTCTACCTCGTCGGCGACCAGGGTCAGACCGATCTGCCGCCCCCCGGTCAGTTCGACATAGACCTGCGCCAGCAGCTGCGCGTCGAGCAGCGCGCCGTGGAGCACGCGGCGCGACCGGTCGATGCCGTATCGCGAGCACAGCGCATCCAGGCTGTGCTTGGCGCCGGGATGACGGCTGCGCGCGAGTTGCAGCGTGTCGACCATCCGCGTCATGCAGACGGCGGCCCGCCCCAGGCGGACGAGTTCGCCGTTGAGGAAACCGAAGTCGAAGCCGGCGTTGTGCGCCACCAGCGGTGCGTCGCCGATGAACGCCAGCAGTTCCTCCACGCCCTGGTGGAAGCGGGGCTTGTCGGACAGGAACGTCGCCGACAGGCCGTGAACCGCCTGCGCCTCCGCCGGCATGTCGCGCTCGGGGTGGAAATAGGCGTGGAACACGCGGCCGGTCTCGACCCGGTGGACGAGCTCGACGCAGCCGATCTCCACCAGACGATCGCCGCCGGTGAAGCTGAGGCCGGTAGTCTCGGTGTCGAACACGATCTCGCGCATGGTCGCGCCGCTATCGACCCTCGCGGGGCCGGAGGCAAGCGGCCAGGGTGGCGACCTGCCGGCGTGTCGCCTCCAGCGAGCCGCCGGTGTCGATGACATGGTCGGCGCGCGCGCGCTTGTCGGCGTCGGGCAACTGGCGGCCAAGGATCGCCTCCAATCGCGCCGACGTCATCCCCGGTCGCGCCAGCACGCGTCCGCGCTGCACGGCGGCGGGCGCGGAGACCACCGCCACCGCGTCCATCCCGTCCGCCCCGCCCGTCTCGAACAGCAGCGGCACGTCGAGCACCAGCAAAGGCGCGTCGGCGTGCGCGGCGAGAAAGGCGGAACGCTCGCGTCCGACGGCAGGGTGGACGATCGCCTCCAGCCGGCGCATCGCCGCTCCCCCCGCCCCGTCACCCAGCACCGCCGTTCCCAGTCTTGCGCGATCTACGCCGCCGGGTCCCGTGGTGCCGGGAAACGCGGCCTCGATCGCTGCGACCGCCGCACCGTCCGGCCCCTGGAGGCGATGGACGACGGCGTCGGCGTCGAACACCGGCACGCCCAGATCGGCGAACATCGCCGCGACCGTCGACTTGCCCATGCCGATCGAGCCGGTAAGGCCAAGGACGAACGTCAAGCGCGACCGCCCGTCATGCCAGCAGGGTCATGCCAGCAGGATCGCGCGCAGCTCGTCGTCGCGCCCGCGCGGCGGCACGGCGCCGAAGAACAGCTCGAACGCCGCCGCCGCCTGGCCGACCAGCATGTCGAGCCCGTCCACCACCGCCA
>NZ_CAHJWW010000307.1 GCF_903643035.1 Sphingomonas bacterium
CGCGTCTCAGGCGGGTTCTAGACGGCGTGCGACAACGCGATCACCGCGGCCCAGGCGCCCGCGATGCTCGGGCCGAAGGGGATCTTGGTTCCCCTCGCCACGCGCCGCGACGGGATCAGCCGGAGGTTCGCTCCCGCCGCGGTCGCGAGCGCCATCGGCTCGGCCAGCCCGGCCCGCCCCCGGACCTGTTGCCGGACCTGGCGCCGGACCGGGTCCCTCGCCCGGCCCCGCCCCGCCTCCTTCGTGGTGGCCGTCACGGTGGCCGTCACGATGGCTGCGATGGGCGCCGGGCGAACGACCGCAGCACGCGCGACAGCTGTTCGACCGAATAGGGCTTGTGCAGCAGCTCGAACCCGTGGGTGCCGTTCTGCGCCAGGACGCTGCTGTACCCCGACGTCAGCACGACCGGCAGGCCGGGATACGCCGCCCGGATCGCCTCGCCGAGCTGGATGCCGTTCATGCCCGGCATCACCACGTCCGAGAAGACGATGTCGAACCGCTCGCCCCCGCCGTGCGACAGCTCGGCCAGCGCCTCGTCGGCATTGGCGGCCAGCGTGGTCTCGTAGCCCAGCTCCTGGAGCGTGTTCGTGGTGAAGCTGCCGACATCGGCATTGTCCTCCACCACCAGCACGCGCGTGCCGTGCCCGTCCGCCGGCCGCTGCGACCCGGCGTCCCCACCGGTCGGCGCGGGGACGGGCGCGTCGGTACGCGGCAGGAACATCGTGAAGACGGTGCCCTTGCCGGTCGCGCTGTCCACGGCGATGTCGCCGCCGGACTGTTTGGCGAAGCCGAACACCTGGCTGAGGCCCAGGCCCGTGCCCTGGCCGACACCCTTGGTGGTGTAGAACGGCTCGAAGATGCGGTCGATCTGGTCGGCGGCGATGCCCGATCCGGTGTCGGCGATCGATACGGCGATGAAGTCGCCGTTCTCGGCCGGGTGCGCGCGGAGCGCCGGGATCGTGCGCGCGGCGCGCACCGCGATCGCGATCCGACCCTCGCCGTCCATCGCGTCGCGCGCGTTGACCACCATGTTGACGAGCGCGGTGTCGAACTGGCTGGGATCGACCTCGATGAAGCACGGCTCGTCCGGCAGGGCCATCTCGATCGCGATCCGCGAGCCGGTGAGCGTGCCCAGCATGTCGGAAATGGTGCGCAGGCTGGCCGCGACGTCCACCGTCTCGGGCTTCAGCGCCTGGCGACGCGCGAAGGCCAGCAACTGCCCGGTCAGCTTGGCGGCGCGATCGGCGGTGTCGGAGATCGCGTCGACATAGCGCGCCCGGCGCTCCTCGCTCAGCCCGGGGCGTTTCAGCAGGTCGGTCGCCGACCGGATCACGGTCAACAGGTTGTTGAAATCGTGCGCGACACCGCCCGTCAGCTGGCCCACCGCCTCCATCTTCTGCGACTGGCGCAGCGCCTCCTCCGCCACCTGCAACGAGGTGGTGCGCTCCACCACCTGCTGCTCCAGCGAGGCGGCGAGCTCGGCCAGATCCTGCTCGGCGCGGCGACGCTCGACGGCGATCCGGGTACGGTCGGCGGCCTCGCGCAGGAACGCCAGTTCCTCCCTGCGCCAGACGCGCGGCGCTCCGTGGTTGAGGTACAGCAGCGCGACGAAGCCGCCATGTTCCGTCACCGGCATGTTGATGAACGAACGCGCGTTGATCGCCTCCAGGACAGGGGCGGTGTCGGCGGTGCGCGGGTCCACCCGTGCGTCCGACACGATCGCGGTGCCGCCGCGCTTCAGATCGTCGATGTACGAGCCGTAGTCGCGGAAATGCAGGGTGCCCGCGAGCGTCCTGACGCCGGGTGCGTTCCAGTCGCGCTCGATCGTGATCGTCTCCGCGGCCCGATCGACGAGGCCATAGCCGGCGCGGTCGACCCCCATCGTGCGGCCGATCACCTCCGCGGCGGCAAAGGATATCTCCGCCGGGTTCGTGCCGTCGCGTACCGCGTCGCTCAGCTCGACCAGCGCCATCCGGAACTGCTCCTCGCGCTGCCGGCCGGTGATGTCGACCGACACGCCCGCGATCCGCAGCAGCTTTCGGTCGGCCGTGAAGAACGGCTGCCCGTGCGAGGAGATCCAGCGCATCTCGCCGTCGGGCCGGTGGATGCGGTACCGGGTGGTGAAGTCCGACCCGGCGGCGACGGAGCCCGCGGCATCGTCGACCGCGTGCCGGCGGTCGTCGGGGTGGACCGCGGCGATCCACTGGCTGAAGCTGAACGGGGCCTCGACCGGCTGGCCGAACAGTCCCTTGCAGGTGTCCGACGCGGTCAGCGTGCGGGTCCGGGGCTCCAGGCTCCAGGTGCCGAACCCGCCGGCCTTCAGCGTGAACGCCAGTTCGTGCTCGCGCTCCTCCTGATGGCGCAGCCTGTCGGTCAGCTCCGCCATCAGCGCGGCGTTGTCGCTTTCCAGCCCCGCCAGCCGCTCGCGCTCGATCGTCACGTCGACCTGGCTGGCGAAGAAATAGGCGAGCACGCCGTCGGTGTCGAACACCGGCGCCATCAGCAGCCGGTTCCAGAACGGTTCGCCGTCCTTGCGGTAGTTGAGGAGATCGATCTCGACCGGCTCCACCCGCCGTATCGCCGCGCCGATGTGCGCCACCATCGCCCGGTCGGTGCCCGGCCCCTGGAGGAAGCGGCAGTTGCGGCCGAGGATCTCGTCGCGCGGATAGCCGCTCAGCCGGCAGAACGCGCCGTTGGCGAACACGATCGGATTATCGGGCAGGCGCGGGTTGCTGATGACCATCGGCATCCGCGTCGCGCGCACCGCGGCGACGAAGGGATCGGTGCCGACGTCCAGCCCGATCAGTTCGGCGGCGATCCGCTCCGCATCCGTGGCGGCGTGCCGCTCCTCAGCCTCGTTCACCGCCGCCTGTCCCATCCCGGTCGCCTCTTGCGCCCGCACGGATAGCGAAGCGGAAGCGTGCGCGACACCCCGCACCGACACGATCCGGGCCGGACCGGGTCGGGACGCCGGCCGATCACCACCGCGCGCGCGGGGCGATCAGAACGGGACGTCGTCGTCCAGATCGTCCGCATAGCCGCCGCGCTGGCCCCCGCCACCCGTCGAT
>NZ_CAHJWW010000308.1 GCF_903643035.1 Sphingomonas bacterium
CGATCGGCAGCGCGGCGGGAGCGACGGCGGCCTTTCCGGTCGGCGCGAGCTGGAAGTCGACGCGCGCCAGCACGCCGCCCCCACCCTCGACGAAGCGAGAGATCGCGCTGCCGGCCTGGCGCGTGTCGGCGTCGCAGGCGACGGGCGCGTGGCTGGCGGGCAGCCCCGTCGTGTCGAGCTGGACGACGTGACGGCCCGGGCGTACGCCCTCGAAATGGTACAGCCCGTCGCGGTCGGTGACGGTGAAGGTGCCGTCTTCCAGCAGCAGGCGGACGCCGGGGATGCCGGGGCGATGATCGGCGGGGTCGCCGCAGCGGCCCTCCGTCACGCGGCCGATCACCGTCATCGCGTCCGAGAACAATAGCGGCCGGATGCGCACGGACGCCGCCGCCTCGTTGCTCACCGCGCCCTGCGCGTCGCGGACGGTCGCGCGGTTCACCACCTCGCCGACCGGCGCGCCCGGCGCGATCGAGACGAGGTAGGTGAGCTGGGTCGTGGCCCCGCCGGCGAGCGGCGGCAGCGCGAAATCCAGGACGCGCCCGTCGGCCGACACCGCCGGCTCGGCGTCGTCGCGCGTGGTGCCGACGCGGTAGCGCAGGCCGGGGGGCAGCGTATCGGTCAGATGCGTCGCGGGCGATGGCGTCGTCTCGCGGTTCGTGACCGCGATCCGGTACTGGACGACGTCACCGGGCGATGCGTCGCGGACCGAGGCGGTCTTGGCGACCAGCAGCGACGTCGGTCGCGCGATTGGCGCGTCGACCAGGTCGAGCGGGATGTCGGCGTAGAACGGGTCGGTGCCGGCCAGCGTCAGCACGCCGCCATAGCTGGCCGCGTTGAGCATGAAGGGCTGGCCGGTGGCGTCCTTCAGCGCGGCGACCAGCGCGTGGTCGCGCGTCGATGGGGCGATATAGGCGCCCGGCGGCTCGACCTTGAGCGTGTAGTTGCCCGGCGCCGCGAAGGGAAAACGGTAGCGCCCCGTGATCGCGGGGTAAGTGCGTCCGCTCGCGTCGGTGACCGCCGCGCCCGACACCATGGTCGAAGGATAGCGGCTGACACCGTCGTCGCCGTACACGACAGCGGGCTGCCCGCTCGCGTCGAGCAGCGTCACCCTGGCGCCGTCCACCAGCGCCGCCGTGCTCGAATCGAAGACGAAGCCCGCCGGATCGATCAGCAGCGACAGCGACGAGGCATAGCTATACTGGTCCTCGGCGAAGCTGACCGACACCGTGGCGCCGCGGGCCAGCGTGGGATCGCACGCGGCCAGTTCCGGATGGGTGCCGCCGGCCGGGATGCCGCTGGCGAAGACACCGCTGTCCGGCGCGGTTTCGAGCATCGACGACATGTTCGTCCGGCCGGCGAACTTGACGAGGATCTGGATCCGCTCGCGCACCGTCGGATCGTGATTGGCGCCCTGATTATCGAACGAGATGATGAAGGGCGTGTGGGTATCGATCGTGTCCACGACCGGCGCCCCGGCCAGCGTCGCGGCATCGATCGCCGCCGGCGTGACCGCCTGCGCGTTCGTGCCCGGGATCGGCTCACATTTCAGGCCGGTCATCTCGTAATCGATGGGAAGTAGGTGGAATTGGAACGAAGTCGGCCGCTTGGCGGGCTCGACGCCGAACGCGACGGTGTTGGACGACACCGCGCGTTCGGGCGCGTCCGGTGTGGCGCGATAGGTCAGCCGCGCGGTGTTCTCGACGCGCGCGACCTGCGCCGCCGCCGGCGCGAGCGCGCCGATGGCGGCGACGAGGCCGAGACGGAGAGGGACGCGGAAAAACGACATGCGGGTCCTAGCCCGGCGCGCGGGGCCGCGCGCCGGGAGGGAGGAGGTCCGGCCGGACGGCCGGCGTCGGGCGGACCGGTCAGTTGATGGTGACGCGGAACGCCGCCGCGAGCGACGTGCCGCCCGCGAGCAGCGGGATCGTCGCCGTCACGGTCTTGGAGGCTGCGGTGTAGCTGCCCCGGTACGGGCCCGTCGTGTTGGAGCCGTCATCCGCCTGCGCATAGCCGCCGGTGACGCAGACGCCGGCCGCGCCCAGCGCGCCGACCGTGATCGAGCCGGGCACATAAGTGGTGTTGGCCGGCATCACGTCGGTGAGCGTGACGTTGTTCGCCGCCGTCAGCAGCGTCGCGTTGGCGACGGTGAGGCAATATTCCACCACCGCGCCCGGCAGTGCCTTGGGGTTGAGCGCGTTGACGCCGTCCGACACGACGCGCGACGATTTGACGACGGACAGCGCGACATTGCGCGTGCCGACCTCGAACGCGGCATAGGCGCGCGCCTGACCGTTGCGGGCGATGTCGGGGCCGATGCCGTCCGAATCGTTGTCGGCGAAGACGACGTCGATCGTCGCGTCCTGGTTGAGGACGCTGAGGTCGGTCGGGACCAGCGGCAGCCCCTGCGTGCCGACGACGCCACCGGCGGCGGCGATCGCGTTGAGCGAGACCACCGCCAGGTTGGCGCCGGCCGCCGACGGGATGTCGGCGACCAGGAACACGACGCGCGAGGTGTCGGGCGCCAGCTCGTCGATATAGTTCAGCGTGTCGACACCCGGGTCGTAGACGCCGTTGCCGTTCGCGTCGACGAACACCCGCAGGTTGGTCACGTCGAAATTGTCGGTGCCGAGCTGGCCGCCGCCGGCGACGTTCTGCTCGGCCGCCAGCACGAAATCCTGCGTGCCGTTGGTGTTGTTGGTGACGCGGAACGTCGCCACCGCGCCGGTCTGCCCCAGATTGACCTGGGTGTTGGCGGCCTGTTCGGTGACGTTGGTCAGGTTGACCTTGCGGTCGACGACGAAGATGGCGGTGTTCGAGGAGGCGGTCTGCGCCGTGCCGTTGACGGTATAGCTCGCCTGCGCGGTGTTGGTGATCGTCGTGCCGGCGACGGTGCCGGATTGTGCATGGGCGACGCCGGCCCCGCACACGAGCGCGGTGCTCGCCAGCAGGAGGCGGGTCATGGTCCTGGTCATCACGGAATGCTCCTTGCGAATGGGTGGCGGCGCGGTCAGCGGATCGTCGCGCGGTACGAGAGTTCACCGCGCCCGCCGGGCGCGAGCGGG
>NZ_CAHJWW010000309.1 GCF_903643035.1 Sphingomonas bacterium
GGGGGCAGCGGCTCGGCGAGGCCGTGGAGCACGCCGCCGGACCGGCTGGTCACGACCTCGCCGCTGACCGCGATCTCGATCCCCTCCAGCGGGCCTTCGGCGTACAGGGTGGTCGCCGCGTTGCCGAAGCCGTCGCGCCCGGGCCGCAGCCGCGCGTTGCAGTCGACGTCGATCCGCCACGCCGCCACCGTCTGGTCGTGGCTGTCGGCGGGCGTCAGGCGCAGCATCTGGACGATGCGGCCCTGCGGTCTGGCAAAGCGGTAGCGGGTGCGGTGGTCGACGCTCAGGCGCATGGGGATCCGAACACCTCGCATAGCGGTGCCGGCCCGCTCCCCCGCCCGGCCTCCCACAGGGTATTCTGAATGGGAGGCCGAGCGGGGGAGCGGGCCGGTGCCGCCCGGTTCAGCCCCGAACCGTGCATCACGCGAAGCGGAACTGACGGCCGATCGCGGCGTGCAGGTCGTCGTTCTCGCGCAGAAAGCCTTCGAGATACTGGTGCAGGCCGTTCGCGATCACCTCCCCCGACCGGGTGCGCGCCATGCGCCCGGCGCGGGTGCGCGCCATCCGGTCCGCCTCGCCGTGCTGGCCCTCGCGCCGGGCGAGCAGGTTCAGGATCTCGACCGTCTCCTCCACCGACGCCGCCAGGCTGCGCGGCAGCTCGACGCGCGCGAGCAGCAGGTCGATGACGTCGACCGGCCGCAGCCCCTCGGAATACAGCCAGCGATAGGCCGTCACCGCCGACACCGTCTGGAGCAGCGTCGTCCACTGGTCGCGATCGACCAGCCCGCCGATCCGCTCCCCCTCCGGCAGCAGGATGTGGTATTTGACGTCGAGCAGCCGGGCGGTGTTGTCCGCGCGCTCCACCGCCTGGCCCAGCCGGATGAACCACGTCGTCTGGTTGCGCAGCATGTGGTGGATCGCGCCCTCGAACCCGCGCGTCTCCGCCTTCACCGCCTCGATCAGGTTCAGCGTCGCCATGTCGCCGGCCGGATGCTCGCGGTTGTCGAAGATCAGCCAGCCGCGGTTGATCGCGGTCCACGCCTCGCGGCTGAGCGCGGTCCGCACCGCCCTCGCGTTGCGCCGCGCCGTCTCCAGGCAGCTCTTGATCGAGAACGGATGGCTGGCGTCGACGGTCAGGAAGCACGAGACGTGGCGCGGCGTCAGCTCCGCCCCGCTCGCCTCAAACGCGCCGTCCGCGCTCGACACGGCCAGCGCCGACGACCACGCCGCCTCCCCCGCCGGGCGCGAGGACAGCGCGTCCAGCCGCACCGTCGCCTCCACCAGCCGCGCGACGAAGTCCGCACGCTCCACGTACCGGCCGAGCCAGTAGAGCGACGAGGCGGTGCGCGACAGCATCAGGCGCCGCCCGGCGGGCGGAGCGTCTGGGTCATGCCGCCCATCGCCTGGCTCATCCCGCCGCCGATGGCCTGCGTCATCTCCCCTCCGGTCCCCGACCCGCCAGTTCCCGTCATCGCCCGGCGCGCCGCGTCCATCAGCACGAAACTGTCCTTCGTGCCGCCGCCCTGGCTGGAGTTGACCACCAGCGACCCCTGCCGAAGCGCGACGCGGGTCAGGCCGCCGGGCACCACCTCCACCCCGCGCGATCCGCTGAGCACGAACGGCCTGAAATCGACGTGGCGCGGGCTCAGCCCGGTGTCGGCGAGCGTCGGCACCGTCGACAGCGCCAGCGTCGGCTGCGCGATGTAGCGGTGCGGCTCCGCGACCAGCGCGGCGCGGAACACCTCGATCTCCGCGCGCGTCGCGGTCGGCCCGACGAGCATGCCATAGCCGCCCGACCCGTCGACCAGCTTCACCACCAGCTCGGGCAGGTGGTCGAGGACATAGGCAAGCGCGTCCGGCTCGCGGCAGCGCCATGTCTCGACGTTGGGCAGCTTCGCCTCGCCGCCCGAATAGAAGCGGACGATCTCGGGCATGTAGCTGTAGATCGCCTTGTCGTCGGCGATGCCGTTGCCCGGCGCGTTGATGATCGCGACGGTGCCCGCGGCATAGGCGGCGATGAGGCCGGGCACGCCGAGCGCGGAGTCCGGCCGGAACACCAGCGGGTCGAGGTAATCGTCGTCGATGCGGCGATAGATCACGTCGACGCGAACGCGCCCGGCGATGGTGCGCATCCAGACGAGGTCGTCGTCCACCACCAGGTCCGCCGCCTCGACCAGCTCGATCCCCATCGAATCGGCGAGGAAGCTGTGCTCGTAATAGGCGGAGTTGTAGTGGCCGGGCGTCAGCAGCACGCAGGTCGGCGACGATCCCGATCCGTGCGGCGCCACCGACTTCATCGTCGCGAGCAGCCGGTCGGGATAGCTGTCGACCGCCGCCACGCGGAACTCGCGGAACAGCTCGGGGCACAGGCGGATCATCGCCTCGCGGTTCTCCAGCATGTAGCTGACGCCCGACGGCGTGCGGGCATTGTCCTCCAGCACGAAGAACTCGTCGGGGCCGGTCCGCACGAGGTCGATGCCGCAGACATGCGCCCATATGTCGTGCGGCGGGCGCATGCCCGCGATCTCCGGCCTGAACTGGGGGTTGCCCAGCACGAGGTCGGCGGGAACGACGCCCTCGTCCAGGATGCGGCGTTCCGAATAGATGTCCTTCAGAAAGGCGTTGATCGCCTCCACCCGCTGAACCAGCCCGTCGGACAGCCGCCGCCACTCGTCGGCGAGGAACACGCGGGGCACGATGTCGAACGGGATGATCCGCTCGCCCGCGTCCTCGTCGCCATAGACCGCGAAGGTGATGCCGAGCTGGCGGAACGTCGCCTCGGCGGCCTGCTGGCGCCGGCCGAGTTCCGCGACGGGCGTGTCGTGGAGCCACCGGCGCAGCGCGGCGAGTTCGGGACGGCCCCCCCCATCGCCGGCGCTGCCATCGGCGCCTTCGCCGGGGACGCCACCGCCCGTGATCTCGTCGAACGCCGGTCGCTGCACCATCGAACCCCCTGCATCCTCCGTCCGATGCCTGTTCCATGCTGGCGCGCTTCGCCGCGGCGCACAAGGGCCGATGGGGCGACGCGCGCCGCCGGGCCGCCCCGGACG
>NZ_CAHJWW010000310.1 GCF_903643035.1 Sphingomonas bacterium
CGACGCCGCCGAGCAGGTGCGCGTCGCCCGCCGCCAGGTAGGGGTCGCCCGCGCGGGGATCGCCGCGCAGCGCGCGCAGGTCGCGCAGGCGAACGTGACGCTCGGCAACCTGCGGCTTGTCGCGCCGGTCCCGGGGCAGGTGGTGAACCGGCAGGTGAACCTTGGCTCCTATGTCGGCCCCGGCACGCAGCTCATGGCGATCGTGCCCGACACGATGTGGGTGACGGCGAACTTCAAGGAGACGCAGCTCGCGCACATGCGGATCGGCCAGGGCGTGTCGATCCGGGTGGACGCCTTTCCCGACATGACTTTCCTCGGGCACGTCGATTCGGTCCAGCGCGGCGCGGGCCAGGCGTTCGCGCTGCTGCCGGCGCAGAACGCGACCGGCAACTACGTGAAGGTGGTGCAGCGGGTGCCGGTGCGGATCACCTTCGACATCAGGAACGGCCCCAATCCGCGCAACTACAGCATCGGCCCCGGCATGTCCGTGGTTCCGATCGTGAAGGTACTCGACTGATGGCAAACGCGGCGCCCGCACAGGGCCATGGCTGGACGCCCTCCCGATCGGCGGCGGGGCCGTACAGCCCGTGGTTCATCATCGCGATCATCTCGATCCCCACGTTCATGGAGGTGCTGGACACGTCGATCGCGAACGTCAGCCTGGAATATATCGCGGGCGGGCTGTCGATCTCGAACGACCAGGCGACATGGGTGCTGACGACCTATCTGCTCGCCAATGCGGTGGTGATCCCGATCAGCGGCTGGCTGAGCGACGTGATCGGCCGCAAGCGGTACTTCATGATCTCGATCGCGCTGTTCACCGCCAGCTCGTTCCTGTGCGGCATCTCGCCCAATCTGACGACCCTCATCATAGCCAGGCTGCTCCAGGGGATCGGCGGCGGCGGGCTCGCTCCCGTCGAGCAGTCGATGCTCGCCGACACCTTCCCGCCGGAGAAGCGCGGCATGGCGTTCGCCGCCTTCGCGATCGTCGTGGTCGTCGGCCCCGTCCTCGGTCCCACGCTGGGCGGGTTCATCACCGAATACAGCAGCTGGCACTGGGTATTCCTCATCAACGTGCCGGTCGGCATCCTGGCGATGTTCCTGGTCGAGCTGTTCGCCGACGAGCCCAAGCAGGTGAAGGCCGACCGGGCCGAGAAACTGAAGAACGGCTTGCGCATCGATTATATCGGCGTGCTGCTGATCGCCCTGGGGTTGGGCTTTCTCGAGATCGTCGCCGACCGTGGCGAGCGTCAGGACTGGTTCTCCAGTCCCCTGATCCTCACGGCGGCGATCATCTCGGTCATCGCGCTCGTCTCGCTCGTGGTGTGGGAGCTCGAGCACCCCGATCCGGTCATCGACTTCAGGATGCTCAAGAACCGCAACTTCGCGATGGTGCTGGTGGTGATGATGATGACCGGCATGGTCCTGTTCGCCACCACGCAGCTCATCCCGCAGATGCTGCAGCAGGTGATGGGCTACAGCGCGCTCGACGCGGGTCTGGCGATGACGGCGGGCGGGGTCGCGACCCTGGTCGCGGTGCCGTTCGCGGGCAGGCTGACGGGCAAGGTGGACGTGCGCATCCTGATCGGCGGCGCCTTCATCATCCAGGCGCTGGCGCTATGGCACATGAGCCACCTCAATGCCGAGATCACCTTCGCCCAGGCGGCGGAGGCGCGGCTGATCTCCGCGGCGGGGCTGCCGTTCCTGTTCGTGCCGATCAGCGCGGCCGCCTATATCGGCCTGAAGCAGACGCAGACGGCGCAGGCCTCCAGCCTGCTCAATGTCTTCCGCAACCTGGGCGGCACGCTGGGGATCGCGACGGCGCAGACGCTGCTCGCGCACCAGCTGCAGATCCATCAGTCGCGGCTGGTGGAGTTCGCGCAGCCGCTGAACCCCAACTACAACGACTGGGTCTCGCGCACGTCGGGCGTGCTGGGCGGCAGCGGCGGCGACGGGTCGATGACCACGATGGGCGTACTCTACCAGACGGTGCAGCGGCAGGCGTCGATGCAGGCGTTCCTTAGCGTCTATCATGCGCTGATGGTGATCGTGCTGGTGGTGACGCCGGTGGTCTTCCTGATGCGCAGCGGCCTTGGCGGCAAGACCCCGCAGGGAATGGGACATTGATGCGATCTCGCCTCCTCCTCGCCGGCACCGCGCTGGCGCTTGCCGGCTGCACCGTCGGCCCGAACTATGTCGAGCCGCAGCTGCCGACGCCGCCCGCCTATGCCTCGCCACAGATCGCCGTGCCGCCTGGCGAGGCGATCGATCCCGCACACTGGTGGTCCGCGTTCGGCGATGCCGGTCTCGACGCACTGGTGGAGCGGGCCATGCGCGACAATCCCGACATCCTGACCGCGGCTAGCCGCGTTCGCGAGGCGCGGTACGGCGAGATCGTCGCGGGCGCCGCCGGCAAGCCGACGCTGGACGCGATGGCGGGCGTCAACAACATCGAGATCAGCAAGAACGCCGGCCTGTCGCAGATCACGTCGTTGTTCGGCGGTGGCGGCTCGGGGTCGACTGGCGGCTCCTCCGGCAACAACGGTCTCGCGCTGCCGGGCGGCGGCATCACGACCTTCTCCGTCGGCTTCGACGCGAGTTGGGAGATCGACCTGTTCGGGGGCGACCGGCGGCAGCGCGAATCGGCGCGCGCGCAGTCCGCCGCCGCGGTCTGGAACCGCCGCGACGCTGCGATCACCCTGGCCGCCGAGGTGGCGCAGGCCTATTTCGCGCTGCGACTCGGACAGGCGCAGATCGCGATCGTCGAGGACGAGCTGACCCGCCAGCGTCGCGGGCTGGAGATCGCCGGCAACCAGGCGCTGGTCGGCCTGACGCCGCAGATCGACGTCACGCGGCAGCGCGCGACGATCTCGTCGACGCAGGCGCGACTCGAGCCGTTGCGTTCGGACGTGCAGGTGCGGATCCACGCGCTCGGCATCCTGGTCGGGGCAAGCCCGGAGTCGCTGGGCGCGCAGCTCTCCGCGCCGGCGCCGGCGCTGGGACCGGTGCCGGTCGTGCCCGCCGGCCTGCCGTCCGACCTGCT
>NZ_CAHJWW010000311.1 GCF_903643035.1 Sphingomonas bacterium
CCGGCGGGCGCGATGCCGCCATGCTCCCCATCCCCGCCATGCCGGCGTGGCTCGCATGACCGGCGTGCGGGTCGGCCTTCGCCCCGGCTTTCGGCCCGACCTGTGGCCCGGCTTGTGGCCCGACTTGCAGCAAGGCGCCGCCGATCGGCCAGTCCGGCGGCCCGTCCAGCGTTCCGGTCAGCCGGCGCATCTCGGTCAGATAGTTGCCCCAGCCCTCCGCCCAGGGAAGTCCGGTCAGGATCAGGCCGAGCGCGGCCAGCGACACCCAGATGCCGGCGGTCGCATGGATATCGCGCCAGAACAGCCGGCCGCCGCCGCCGAGCCGGGGGTAGAGCACCCCCGCCCAGCCCCGCCGCCCCCTTGGCCACCACAGATAGAGGCCGGTCAGCAGCATGACGATCGCCCAGCAGGCCGCGACCTCGACCAGATAGCTGCCGACCCTTCCCGCCAGCAGCTCGCCATGAAGATGGAGGATCACGCGCAACGGCCGCTTTTCCTCGGTCGCGACCCCCAGCACGGCGAGCGAGCGCGGATTGACATAGACGCGGCTGTCGACGCCGCGCCGCGTCACCAGGATGCGGACCGCCCGGTCCGGCGCCTCGGGCAGGATATAGTCGTGCAGCGTCGAGCCGGGCACCGCCCGCAGCGCCGCCGCGACCTGCGCATCCGGCGATGCCGGGGAGCCGGCGGTCGCCAGACGGTCGTACGGCCGGTCGAGCCACGCCTCGATCTGCGGCCGCCACAGGTAGATCGAGCCGGTCAGCGCCAGCCAGACCACGAACGGCACGCAGAACACGCCGGCGTAGAAGTGCCAGCGCCAGACGGCGTTGTAGGAGGCGGCGTGTCCCGTCGTGACCATGATCGCGTCCTCCCGTCAGTCTAGCGTCAGGCGGACGCCCGCCGTCGCTGTGAACGGCTTGCCGTACAGCGGCGCGGTGAACCCGTCGTTCGTGCCGATGTAGCGCCGGTCGAACAGGTTCTCGATCTGGACGAACGTCTCCACGCCCCGCCGCACGGGCACGGAGGCGGCGAGATCGGCGACGAGGTGCGCGTCGGTGCGGAAGAGCGCGTCCGGATCGCCGTCGGTGCTCGCGAGATAGCGCATGCGCGGCGAGACCCTGACGCCATGGGGACCGGTCCAGTCGACGCCGGCGCTGACCCGGTTCCTGGGGATGCCCGGCTGCTGCACGCCCACGCTCGCCGGATCCTCTGGGTTCCGGGTCACGACCGAGTCGGCGAAGGTATAGGCGGCGGTGGCGGAGAGCCGCGCCGATGCGCGCCACGTCAGTTCCGCCTCGACGCCCCGGCTGCGGGCGCGTCCGGCGTTGATGAGGCGGGCGCCGATGTCGAAACCGGCCGGCAGCGTCGCGGGATCGAGGTAGCGATAGGTCAGGAAATCGGAGACGATGCTCGAATAGGCGGTCGCCTGGAAGCGGATCGGGCCGCGGATGTAGTCGACGCCGATCTCGCCGCCCCCGAGCGTCTCGGGCCTGAGCGCGGCGTTGCCGTAGAGGATGTAGCCCGGCACCGAGGCCGACCGGTACAGGTTGTCGAGCGTCGGCGCGCGGAACGCGCGGTAATATGCGCCGCGCAGGCCGAAGCCCGCGGGAAGCTGGTATCGGACCGACAGGCGCGGGTCGACGGCGCCGTCGTGCCGGCCGGGCACGCGCCCGACGCCGCCCGGCGACGCGTCGAGCCCGTCGCGGTTGCGGAAATCCTGATAGCGGAGGCTCAGCAGCAGTTGCAGCGGATCGAGCGGGCGCAGCTCGGCCTGGGCGAAGCCGCCCAGGAACCGCTGGTCGCCCGAGCCCGTGTCCGTGCGAAGCTGGGTTCCGGTCTGGTCGAGGATGGCGGCGCGGTCGCTGCCCCGGACGTCGTGATAGTCGACGCCCGCCGATACGGAACGCAGGATGCCGGAGAAGGTCCGGGTACCCACCAGCGACGCGCCCCAGTCGCTGGCCCGCGTCAGGTGGCGGTTCTGGACGTATTCGGCGGCGTTCGGATCGGCGCCGTCCGGCGCGCCGGTGTTGTTGGTGACGAAGCGTTCGTCGACGTGGAAGGCGGTGAGGTCCACCGTCGCCCCTTCGCCCGGACGCCATGTCAGCGTGGCCGTGTAGCGCCAGTTGCGCTGGTCGTTGGTCTGGAGCCGGGTCAGGAAGTTCTGGTCGTTGCTGTAACGGCTCGCCCGCGCCCGGATGCCGAGCGTGGGCGAAAGGTCGGCGTCGCCGGACAGCGCGACGCTGCGCGCGGTCGAGGATGTCGGCACGTCGATCGGGCCGCGATAGCCGTCCGCCTGTTCCAGATAGCCGTCGGTGTGGCTGATCCCGCCGTCGATCGCCAGGCCGTGGCCGTCGCCGGCCAGGGCGGCGCGGCCGTCCGCCCGATAGGTCCCGCGCCCCCCGCCCGCCGCCTCCGCGTCGAGCCCGCTCCGCTCGACCGGACGCGTCAGGATGTTGACGACGCCGCCCATGGCGTAATTGCCCCACAGCGTCGCGCCGCCGCCGCGCACGACCTCGACCCGGTCGATCGTGTCGAGCGGCGCCTCGCTCCACTGGACATAGCCGAAGAAGCTGTCGTTGAGCGGCACGCCGTCCAGTAGCACGAGCGAGCGGATGCCGCTCAGGCCCCGCATCGAGACGATCGTGTCGGTCGGATGCTGCTCGTTCGTGCTGGCGATCGGCAGGTCGAGGGACGGCACGCGGCGCAGCACGTCGTCGATCGTCCGGGCGGGCGTGTCCGCGATGTCCTGCGCGGTCACGACGCTGATGCTGGCGGGCACGTCGGCGAGCGGCCGGGCGGAGCGCGTGGCCGTGACGACGACCTCGCCGCCCGGCGTCGCGGCGGCCTGGCTGGTCCGAGATGTCTCGGCGGTCTGGGCGGTTGCGGGAACCGCGAGCAGGAGGCACGGCGCGGCGGCGCCCGCCAGCAGGTGGGATCGGTGCATGGACGGACCTTCGACCGGCCCGGCGTCGATCGCGCGGGCCACGGGATGCTGGGCCGCCCGAGAGGACGGCACGGGATCGGTCAGGAGG
>NZ_CAHJWW010000312.1 GCF_903643035.1 Sphingomonas bacterium
CGTCCTGCACGGCCAGGGGCGCGTCCGACCGGGCCGGGCGGTCGGCCCAGATCGCATCGACGGGGTTGGCGTCCACCGCCACCGGCATGGCGCCCGCCACCGCCAACGCGGTCGCCATCTGGTCCACCTGTCCGCGCGTGTGCAGCCAGGGATCATAGCCGATCCGCGCGCCGGCGGGCGCGTGGCGGCCGAGCCAGGCCGCGACGCTGTCCACGGGCACGCCGACATGCTCCCAGTGCGCGCCGTCCACCTGCTCGCGGACCTGAAGCGTGTAGCGCCCGTCGACGAAGATCGCCGCCCGGTCGGCCAGCACCGCCGCGCTGCCCGCCGATCCCGCAAAGCCGGTCAACCAGCCTAGCCGCTGTGCGTAGTCGCCGACATACTCGCTCAGATGCTCGTCGGTCAGCGGCACGACGAAGCCGTCCAGGCCGTCGGCCAGGAGGCGCGCGCGCAGCGCGGCCAGGCGGTCTGCGTGCGGGGGGGACATCGGCATCGGGCATCTCCGTCGGATCGGCGGCTCGTGCCAGATTTGGGCAGGTGCGCCAATCGGGGCTGGACACGCGGGGGCGCCGGGTCGTTGAGCAGCGTCATGACCCCGATCGACCTCGTCCTCGGCCGCCGTCTCGCCAACCGCGAAGGGGGGGAGCAGAAGATCGGCTGGATCGCGGGCGTGCCGGCGATGGGCCTCGATGGGCTGGGCTCCGCCTCCTACGGCCCGGAAGCGGCGCTGACGATCCTGGCGCCGATGGGCGCGGCGAGCCTCGCCTGGATCGGCTGGGTGATCGCGCCGATCGTCGCGCTGCTGGCGATCCTGTACCTGTCGTACCGGCAGACGATCGTCGCCTATCCGTCCAACGGCGGTGCGTACACGGTCGCCAGGGAGAACCTGGGGGCCGACGCCTCGCTGCTGGCGGCGGCGGCGCTGATGGTGGACTATGTTCTCAACGTCGCGGTCGGCATCTCGGCGGGGGTGGGTGCGCTGGTCTCGTCCGTGCCGGCGCTGCACGCCTGGACGTTGCCGCTGTGCCTGGGCGTGCTGGCGCTCGTCGCGGTCGCGAACCTGCGCGGCACGCGCGAGGCGGGACTGCTGTTCGCGTTGCCGACCTACCTGTTCGTGTTCAGCTTCCTGGCGCTCATCGCGCTCGCGCTCGTCCGGCTGTGGACCGGTCACGCCGCGCCGGAGGTCGCGCCGCCCAGGCTCGTCGCGGGGACCGAGGCCGCGTCCGCATGGCTGCTGATGCGCGCGTTCGCGGCCGGCTGCACCGCGATGACGGGAGTGGAGGCGGTGTCCAACGGCGTCAGCGCGTTCCGCGAGCCGGTGATCCGCAACGCGCACCGCACGCTGACCGTCATCTGCCTGTCGCTCGGGCTGCTGCTGGTCGGCATCGCGATGGTCGCGCATGGCTATTCGGTCGGCGCGATGGATCAGACGAAGCCCGACTATCAGAGCGTGCTGTCGCAACTCGCCGCCGCGATCGCCGGGCGGGGCGCGATCTACTACGTCGCGATGGCGAGCCTGCTGGCGGTGCTGTGCCTGTCCGCCAACACCAGCTTCGTCGGCTTTCCGCGCATCTGCCGGCTGGTGGCGCTCGACGACTACCTCCCGCGCGGGTTCGCGCTGGCGGACCGGCGGCTGGTGTTCTCGGTGGGCGTCGTGTTCCTGACGATCGTCGCGGGCGTGCTGCTGGTCGCGTTCGGCGGCATCACCGACCGGCTGATCCCGCTGTTCGCGATCGGCGCGTTCCTGACGTTCACGCTCAGCCAGCTTGGCATGGTGGTACACTGGAAGCGCCGGCCGGGACGCAATCTTGGCCGGCTGGCGATCAACGCCACCGGCGCGGGCGTGACGATCGCCGCGCTCGTCGTGATCCTGGCGGCCAAGTTCGTGGAGGGCGCGTGGATCGTGGTGATCGCGATCCCGGCGATCATGCTGACGCTCGCGGGCGTGCATCGCCACTATCGCCGGCTGGGCGAACGACTGGCGGTCGCAGGACCGTTCGCGATCGAGGAGACCCAGCCCCCGACCGTGCTCGTCGCCTATGAGGAACGCAGCGCGATGACCGATCGCGCGCTGCGCTTCGCGATGACGCTGTCGCCAGACGTGATCGCCGTCCACCTCCTCAAGCTCGCCGGGCCGGAGGCGGGCGAGGACGTGCGCCGCCTCCATGACGTGTTCGAGCGCGAGATCGCCGGGCCGGTGGCGGCGCAGGGACTGCCGGCGCCGCGGCTGATGCTGGTCCCGGCCCCCTTTCGCGAGATCGCCGGGCCGGTGCTGGAACTCGTCGACAAGATCGACGCCGCGACGCCGGGGCGATCGGTGGCGATCCTGATCCCGCAACTGGTGCTGCGCCACTGGTGGGAGCGGCTGCTCCACGGTCGCCGCGCCGCGCGGCTGCGCACCGCGCTGCTGGCCAAGGCGGGGCCGCGGCTGATGGTCGTCACTTCCCCATGGCAGGGTTGAGGCCCATGGCAGGTTTGAGACCCATGGCAGGGTTGAGGCGGTGACGCAGACCGGCCCCGTTCCCCACGACGACGCGCAGGCGCACGCCTGTCGTGACGGCACCGCCGCGCGGCCCGGCTGGACGCTGGCGGCCTGCATCCTCGCCTCCAGCCTCGCCTTCCTCGACGGGTCGGTGGTCAACGTCGCGCTGCCGGCGATCGCGCGCGACCTCCACGCAGGCGCGGTGGGGGTGCAGTGGACGGTCAACGCCTATACGCTGCCGCTCGCGGCGCTGCTGCTGGTCGGCGGCGCGCTGGGCGACCGGTACGGCCGGCGGCGGATGCTGGTCGGCGGAATCGTGTTGTTCGCGCTGGCCTCGCTTGGCTGTGCGGCCGCGCCGTCGCTCGGCATGCTGCTGGCGGCGCGCGGCGTGCAGGGGATCGGCGCGGCGATGCTGATGCCCAACAGCCTTGCCATCATGGGCAACGCATTTTCCGGCGAGGCGAAGGGGCGGGCGATCGGCACCTGGGCGTCGGCGGGCGCGGTCGCCAGCGCGATCGGCCCGCCGCTGGGCGG
>NZ_CAHJWW010000313.1 GCF_903643035.1 Sphingomonas bacterium
GCCGACGGGCGCTATGGCAACGGCCACGCGCAGGCGACCGGCGGCGCGCTGCCGCTCGCCGGCTGGAACGAGTTCGTCGCGGGCCTCGGCCTGCCCCACGCCCAGACACAGGCACAGGCACAGGCAAAGACAGAGACAGAGACAGAGACAGAAGCATGACCAGCACCGATCGTCCCCTGCGCCTTGGCTTCCCGGTGAAGGTGATGGGCAGGCCCGACCTGAAGTCGCAGGACACGCGGCGCTGGCAGAAGGAGCCGCACCTGAAATGCTCGCTCGAGCTGCTCGACAAGGTGCTCGACTATCTCAAGCGCGAGAAGCTCGACATGTACCGGCTGTCGTCGGACATCGCTCCCTATGCCACGCATCCCGACATGCCGCAGTTCCACTCGATGGTGGCGGACAGCGATGTCGAGCTGCGCGCGTTCGGGGCAAAGGCGCGGGAGTACGACGTCCGGCTATCGTTCCATCCGTCGCAATACGTGCTGCTCAACGCGCCCGACCCGGAACTGACGCGCAAGAGCATCTGGGACCTCGCCAGCCAGGCCGAGATGCTCGACCGCATGGAGCTGGACGACGAGGCGGTGATGATAACCCATGTCGGCGGCGTGTACGACGATCGCGAGGCGAGCCGCGCGCGCTGGATCGAGGGGTGGAACCAATGCCCCGAGCATGTCCGCCGCCGGCTGGTGCTGGAGAACGACGACATCCGCTTCTCCGCGGCGGACGTGCTGTGGATCCACGAGCGCACGGGCGTGCGCTGCGTGTTCGACTACCAGCACATGTGGTGCCTCAACCCCGAACGACTCGACATGCGCGATACATTGGAGCGGTTCCTCACGACATGGCCCGCAGGCGTCCGCCCGAAGATCCACTTCTCGTCCCCGCGCACCGAGCTGCGCGAGATCAAGCAGAAGATCACGCCCAAGGCGCGTGCGGCTGCCAAGGCGGGAACGGCGAAAGCGAGGAAGGGCGAACTGCTCAAGGCGCCGGTCAAGGCGACGGCGCGCGTGAAGACGGTGCTTCGCCCGCCGATCTGGACCGGCCATGCCGACTTCACCAACCCATTCGAGTTCGCGACGTTCATGCGGATGGCCGACGGGCTGGTGTTCGACGTGATGATGGAAGGCAAGTCCAAGGACCTGAGCCTTCTACGCCTCAGGCCCGACCTCCTGCGCTTCGCCCCGGACGTCGCCGCCCGCTTCGGCATCACCGACCAGGACGCGTCCGCGCTCGCCGCCGACGAGGCCCGGCTCGAACGCGGCGTAGACGCAGAGGACGAGGCAGACGTCGATGAAGGTCAGCTCGCAGCGGCACAGTAGATCGACCGACCGCGACCGCGGCTCGAGTCGGGCATTGCCTTGGCCGTCACGCGGGGAACGTCAACGATATGGCCAGAGCGGGTTGCGCGCATCGCCGAGGCGATCGGGATTTTCGATGTCGAGACCCGTACGCGTCGGGCGCCATCGCAGCCGATCGATTGACTGCCCGGGGTCGGAGAGAACAGGTCATGTGCGCCGACGCCTGTTCAGCGTCGATCGACCTCGCGCCTCAACGCGTCCATCGGCAGTTCCGACAACCTCACGGCTTCCGCCTCTGCGACCCCGAACATGCGCAACGCGAACAGCGACGCGCGATGCGCCTCGCCGGAGGTCAGGCGGCCGCTCAGGCGCGCCTTGACGAACGCCTGGATCAACGCGCCGATAGCGGTGATCCCGGCTTCGATATCGTCGATCTTCAGCTGGCCGCTGGCGACGCCGTCGCGAAGACCGGTGCGAGCGTGGCCGCGCAGCAGGTCGGCCAGTACTGGCATGGCCGGCTCCAGCTGCGTCATGAACGCCGCCCACAAGGCGTCCTGCTCCGCCTCCTCGATGAACCGGCGGAACGCGAAACAGGCGGCCGCGGCGGCGTTGGCGGTACGCGTCGCGGCCGTCTCCAGCGACAGGCCGAGCCGGTCGGCGCGATCCATGAACACCGCCTTGGCGAGGTCCTCTTTCGACGAGAAATGCTTGTAGAACGAGCCGACGCCGACGCCGGCTTCCCCGATGATCTCGGCGAGTGTGCTCGCGTCGAGGCCCTTGCGACCCATGACACGATAGGCTGCGTCGAGCAGCTTGGCCCGGGCCGTGACCGGGCGTCCGACCCGGGGCCGATCCGCCTCGCGCGGCCGGGGCACCTGGGGTTCCGGCCAGGCGGCGGCCGTCCGCGTTGCACCTGCTTCGGTCATGAGGTCCGGCCGTCGTCTCGCATGGTGTCTTGTGAAGGACGCTGGCATCAAATGGCAAGTCCGCACACGCGTCGCGGCGAAGCTACCTTGACAGCCGCTGACCGAAGTCGCTAGTTTCCGAATATATAGTCAGAAAATATCGCGGCGACCGATCGCGAAGGAACGTGGAGGGAGAGAATAATGCGTTGGAAGCTTCTCGGCTCAGCCGGAATGGTTTTGGTCATGCCGGTCGCAGCGTATGGACAGGCGGCCCCCGCTTCCTCCACGCCCGCGACCGATCCCACGGCTCAGGCGACGCCGCTCTCGCAGCAGTCGGCCGGCTCCGCCGACGCGGCGTCCGCCAATGCGACGCCCGGTCAAGAAGGGTTGGCCGACATCATCGTGACGGCGCAGCGCCGGTCCGAAAGCCTGCAACGCGCGGCAGTCGCGGTCAGCGTCGTCCAGGGTGCCGACCTCGTCGCCGCCGGCATCACCCAGCCCGGCCGGCTCGGCGAACTCGCGCCCGCCCTGACAATCGAGCCGTCGAGCACCGGCAACCTCATCTTCCTGCGCGGCGTCGGCAACTTCACGCTGACGCCCAATAGCGATCCGGCGATCGCGTTCAACTATGACGGCGTCTATATCGGTCGGCCAACCTCGACCAACGGCCTGTTCTTCGACCTCGACCGGATCGAGGTGCTGAAGGGGCCGCAGGGCACGCTCTACGGCCGCAACGCGACCGGCGGCGCGATCAACCTGATCCCGGCCCAGCCCAAGCCCGGCGAGTTCTCCGGCTA
>NZ_CAHJWW010000314.1 GCF_903643035.1 Sphingomonas bacterium
CGCGGTGCGCCGCGACCTCCGGCGGGACCCCGGGTCGGCCGGACGTCACGCGGTGGCCGCTGCGGAGCGGTCGTGTCGCCGGGATCACGCGTCTCCCGGAAGGCGCGTGCGCGAGCGGCGCGGGCCGGCTTCTCCACGGGTGCGGCACCACGGTCGGGCCGTGGAGAGCCTCTGGCCGGACCAGCCGCGCGCGCCAGTTTTCGTGCTGCCCCGCGTCCGTTACCGCTCGTCCCGGGAAGCGGCTCCTCGCGCGGCCGGCGCGGCGTGGGGGGCGGCGTGGAGTGCCCGGCACGCCGCACGGGCGATGCTGCCGTGCGTTCCGTCGGGGAACGGCGCTCCCCCAACGTCGTGGTCGAACGCGTCGGCCGCACGGCTCCGTCGCGGGTCGGCCGGGCCGGTGCCTCCCTGGGACGTCGATCGTCATCCCGTCCCGGTTTCGGCGGCCGCGCGCCGCGGATCACCCGCGTCGTCACTGGCGTCGTCACGGGTCCCACGGTCTCCTCGCGACCGCCACGCTGGCGCGCCGGTTGCGGCAGGTCGATGCGGGTCGGGTTCTTGCGGAACGAGGCGATATCGTGTCCGCGCACCTCCGCCACCTCGCCCGGCGGCAGCTCGCCAAGCCCGAACGGGCCGTAGCGGGTCCGGATCAGCCGACTGACCTGCAGCCCCAGATATTCCAGCACGCGTCGCACCTCGCGGTTCTTGCCCTCCGTCAGCACCATCTCGATCCAGACGTTGGCACCGGTCCGCCGCTCCAGGTTCGCGTCGATCGATCCATATCGCACGCCCTCGATCGTCACGCCTTCTATCAGCGCCTCTAGAGCCTGCTGGGTGACTTCGCCGTAGGCACGGGCGCGATAGGCCCGCTGCACGCCGACGGCGGGCAGTTCGAGCTGTCGCTTCAACTCGCCGTCCGTGGTCAGCAGCAACAGCCCCTCCGTACCCAGATCCAATCGCCCGACCGGCATCACCCGAGGCAGCTCGGCGGGCAGCCGGTCATAGATCGTCGTCCGCCCGCCCGGATCGCGCTCCGTCACCAGAAGCCCGGCAGGCTTGTGGTACAGGAACAGCCGGGCGGGGGCGGGCGCCTCGACCGGCTCGCCGTCAACGGTGATCCCCTCAAGCGACGGGATCACGGTAGCGGGCGTCAGGATGACCGTGCCGTTCAGCGCCACGCGACCTTCCGCAATCATCCGCTCCACCTCGCGACGCGAGGCGACACCCGCGCGTGCCAGGAGCTTGGCGATTCGCTGGTCGGCGCTGGGGTTCCCGCCTGTGGCGGGTGATCGATGGTCAGGCGGCGGCATGGCGTCGCCATAGCCCGCTTCGCCGCAGTTCCGGCAAAATATTGCATGCCGCCGCGCCTTAAGCGTCCGCAATGCGTTATCGGACGCAAGCGTAACGACACCGCAGTCCGGCGGTCGTGATGAAGGGGCCCGGTCTGGTGGCATGGTTCGGGCGGAAGAAGCGGCGGATCACGCGTCTGCTCGTCGTGGAGGACGAGCCGTTGGTGGCGTTCGACGCGGAGCACATGCTGGGCGATGCGGGCTATGTCGTCGTCGGCACGGTCGATCGCGTGACGGAGGCCGTGCGGCTGATCGGCGATGGCGCCTCGATCGACCTGGTGCTCGTGGACATGAACCTTGCCGACGGCAGCGGCATGGATGTCGCGATCGCCGCGCGCGCGGCGGACGTGCCCGTCATATTCGTCACCGGCCAGCGCCCGTCCGACGCGATGACGGTGGCCGTCGGCTGCCTGTCGAAGCCTTATCTGCAGCGCGACATGCTCGCCGCCATCGATGCCGTGGACGCGGTGCTGGCCGGGCGCGAACCCAGACGCATCCCGGCGGGGCTGACGCTGTTCCCGCAAGGGTAGTCGCCACGAGCGAAGTCGCTGGTCACGCCGACTCCAGCCGCTAAGCTGATCGCCGGATCGTGGGCGGGGTGGTGGTGACGGATCGGTCGAAGGGATTGGCGCTGCTCGCCGCGGCGTTGCGCACGCGTACCTCTGCATCCATGGTGATGTTCGGCCTGTCGTCGGGTCTGCCCTTCTCGTTGCTGATCGGTACGCTGACGGCGTGGCTGGGAGAGGCGAAGGTCAATCTCGCGACGGTCGGGGTCCTCGCGTTCGCGGGGCTCGCCTATGCGTTCAAGTTCCTGTGGTCGCCGCTGGTCGACCGGCTCGCGCTGCCGGTCGTCGGTCGGCTGGGGCGGCGCAAGGGGTGGATCGTCGCCTGCCAGCTCGCGGTGATCGCCTGCCTTGCCACGCTGGCCGCGACCGATCCCGTGACGCGGATCGGCCGCTTCGCGCTCCTGGCGGTGCTGGGCGCCGTGGCATCGGCGACGCAGGACGTGGCGATCGACGGCTGGCGCATCGACGTCGCGGACGAGGCGACGCCTGTCGAGCTGCTGTCCGCGCTGTACCAGCTCGGCTATCGCACCGCCGCCATCGTCGGCGGTGCGTTCGCGCTGTTCCTCGCCGCGCGCATGCCGTGGCCGGCGGTCTACTTGCTGATGGCGGGGCTCATGGCGATGCTGATGCTCGTCGCGCTGATCGCGCCCGAGCGGCGCGGCACGGCGGAGGATCGGGCGCCCGACATGCCCGCCGATCTCGCGCCGCGCTGGCGGCTGGCCGCGCTGCTGGTCGTGGGCTCGTGCTGGCTGGGCGCGATGATCGCGATCGGGCGGTTCATGGCGGCGATGCTCGCGCCCGTCGCGCCGGGTGGCAAGGCGCCATCCGCCGCCGACTTCCTGCGTTATGAGGGGCCGTGGATCGTCGCCGCGACCGTGCTGGTCCCGCTCGCCGTTGCGGCGGCGACCAACCGGATGCGCGGCGGCCCCGCGCAACACGCTGCGACGCGTGTACCTCCGCTTGAGGTAGTCGTGCATCTCCTGCGGCCGCATGTCGCTGACCAGGCGGTCGGGGATGTCGCCGTACGGAGTCTGCACGTCTGGACCGTAGTGCGCGACAGTCCTGCCGACCAGCGC
>NZ_CAHJWW010000315.1 GCF_903643035.1 Sphingomonas bacterium
CGGGGGAGCGACGGGCATCGCGCTTCCTGCCCCGCGTCGGCCAGCCCGGCAACCGCGGCGACCGCGGCGACCGCGGCGATCGTGGCAAGCGCGCAGGGGGTGTACCTCGTCAAGGGCCGGTGCGGACGGCCCGCGACCGTGGCGCAAGGTAGACAGAATGCTTTCGCTCGCGCAGATGGATCGATCACGGCGCAGGGCGCGCGGCGCCAACCAAGGCCCCAGGGGGGCAGACGAGGCTTGATGTGAACGAGATGTCCGATGTGGCCACCCGCTCCTCCCGCGAGACCGCGCCCACGCGCCATCGCGCGCTGCTCGACTGGGTGGACGAGATCGCCGCGCTGACCCGGCCCGACGCGGTGGTCTGGTGCGACGGATCGGACGCCGAATGGGATCGGGTGTCGAGGGAACTGGTCGCCGCCGGCACCTTGACGCGACTCGACGAGGGCAAGCGGCCCAACAGCTTCCACGCCCGGTCCGACCCGCGCGACGTCGCGCGCGTCGAAAGCCGCACGTTCATCTGCTCGGAGGCCGAGAAGGACGCCGGGCCGACCAACAACTGGCGCGATCCCGCCGAGACGCGCGGCGTCATGAATGGCCTTTTCGCCGGCTGCATGGCGGGGCGCACGATGTACGTCGTGCCCTATTGCATGGGTCCGACGGGGTCGGACAAGGCGGCGATCGGCGTCGAGCTGACCGACAGCGCCTATGTCGTCCTGTCGATGAAGGTCATGACCCGGATGGGCGCGGCGGCGCTGGACGCGCTGGGCGAGGACGGGTTCTTCGTGCGCTGCGTCCACTCGGTCGGGATGCCGCTGGCGCAGGGGCAGGCGGACGTCGCCTGGCCGTGCAACGAGGAGAAGTGGATCGTCCACTATCCCGAGACGCGCGAGATCTGGTCCTATGGCTCGGGCTATGGCGGCAACGCGCTGCTGGGCAAGAAATGCCTCGCGCTGCGCATCGCCTCCGTCATGGCGCGCGACGAGGGCTGGCTCGCCGAGCACATGCTGATCCTCAAGCTGACCCCGCCGGAGGGGGCCGCGCACTACATCGCCGCGGCGTTCCCGTCCGCGTGCGGCAAGACGAACATGGCGATGCTGGAGCCGACGATCCCCGGCTGGCGCGCGGAGACGGTGGGCGACGACATCGCCTGGATGCGGTTCGGCAAGGACGGCCGGCTGTATGCGGTGAACCCGGAAGCCGGGTTCTTCGGCGTCGCGCCGGGCACCTCGCCGGCGACGAACCGCAACGCGATCGAGACGCTGCACGCCAACGCGATCTACACCAACACGGCGCTGACGGCGGACGGCGACATATGGTGGGAGGGCCTGTCGGAGACGCCGCCCGCCGGCCTGATCGACTGGACGGGCGAGCCCTGGGATCCCGCGAGCGGCAAGCCCGCCGCGCATCCCAACGCGCGCTTCACCGTGCCGGCGTCGCAATGCCCGTCGATCGCGCCCGAATGGGACGCGCCCGAGGGGGTGCCGATCAGCGCCATCCTGTTCGGCGGCCGGCGCGCGAGCGCGGTGCCGCTCGTCACGGAGGCGTTCGACTGGAACCATGGCGTGTACGTCGCCGCCAACATCGCGTCGGAAGGCACGGCGGCGGCGGAGGGCAAGGTCGGCGCGCTGCGCCGCGACCCGTTCGCGATGCTGCCGTTCTGCGGCTACCACATGGCCGACTACATGGAGCATTGGGTGCGGCTCGGCGCGGCCGCCCAGTCGGACGGCAAGCAGTTGCCGCACATCTTCCTGGTCAACTGGTTCCGCAAAGGCGCGGACGGCAGGTTCCTGTGGCCCGGATACGGCGACAACGCGCGCGTGCTGAAATGGATCGTCGAGCGGTGCGAGGGCACGGGCGCGGCGGTGGACACGCCCATCGGCCGGTTGCCCGCGCCCGGCGCGCTCGACGTCGAGGGGCTGGACCTTCCGGCGGACGCGCTGGACCAGCTGCTCGCCGTCGATCCGGCGGTGTGGATCGAGGAGGCGAAGGCCAGCGCGACCGACCTGACCGCATTGGGAGAGCGCGTGCCGCCCGCACTGTGGCGCGAGCAGGAGGCGCTGGAGCAGCGATTGTCCGCAATAGCCTGACAAGCCGATTGGTGTCGGTGCCGACCGGGCGTAGGAAGGGGCCATGTCGGGTCCGACCGTCAGCCTTCAGCACGATGTCGAGCGACTGGTCGCGGTCATCGCCGGCATCGCCGCGGGCGACCGCGCCGCGCTGGCGAAGCTCTATGGCGAGACCTCCGGGAAGCTGTTTGCCGTCTGCCGTCGTATCCTGATTGATGGATATGACGCGGAGGAAGCGTTGCAGGAAACCTATATCGCAATCTGGCGTCGCGCGGGCAGTTTCGACGCGACGCGCGGGTCGCCCGCGACGTGGCTGGCCGTGATCGCGCGCAACTGCGCGATCGATCGCCTGCGCCTGCGGCGTCGCTCGCCGACGTCGCCGATCGAGCAGGCGGCGGGCGTCGCGGATGTGCGGCCGAGCGCGTTCGAGCTTGCCAGCGCGAGCCATGACGAGCGTCGGCTGCACGAGTGCCTGGGCGAGCTGGCCGCCGGCGACCGCGCGTTCATCGCTACCGCGTTCTTCGAGGGCGAGTCCTATGCGACGCTCGCGATGCGCGAGTCGCTGCCGCTGGGCACCGTCAAGAGCCGTATCCGGCGCGCGCTCATCAAGCTGCGCGAATGCCTGGAATGAGCGGCGCCCTCCCGGTCCCCGAGGAGGACGAACTGCTCGCCGCCGAGCTGGCGTTCGGGTTGCTCGACGCGGCCGAGCGCGCGGGCGCGGAACGCCGGGCGGCTGAGGAGCCCGCCTTCGCCGCCGCGCACCGCCGCTGGCAGGATCGCGCGGTGGGACTGTTCGTCGAGGCGGACGTGACGCCGCCGGCCGGCATGTGGGAGGCGATCGTCGCCCGGCTGCCCGCCAACGACGCGGCCCGGGACAAGCGGACCGCCGCGCGCCTGGACCGCTGGCGGTGGGCG
>NZ_CAHJWW010000316.1 GCF_903643035.1 Sphingomonas bacterium
GAGCCCGCCGGCGATCCGGTCGCCGAACGCCGCGCCGGTCGAGGCGGCGAAGCGGCGCCTTCCGGCCTGCCCCAGCCTGGCGCGCAGGCCCGCATCGCCCGCCAGCTGCGACAATCCTTCCAGCAGCGCCTCGTCGTCCGCCTCCGGCGCGGTCAGTCCCGATCCCGATTGCCGGGTCAGCAGGCCCACCAGCCCCTCCTGCGTCGCCATCAGGGGGCGCTCCATGAGTCCGGCGCGCACCATGGCGCCGCTGGAACAGTAATTGCCGGGATAATAGCCCCAGACGATGTCGGCACGCGCGAAGGCGGCGGCCTCCTCGGCGTCGCTCACCCGGCGCGCGACCTCGATCAACCGGCCCCGGGCGCGCAGCGCGCCGGCGTCGCGTCCCCGCAGCACCGGGGCCATGCCGGCATCCTGCGCGCCGACCAGCGCCACCGTCAGCGCCGCCGGCATGCGCGGATCGGCCGCGACCGCCAGCAACCGGTCGATCGCCTTGCGATGGTCCACATACCCATAGACGAGCAGCACCACCGCGTCCGGCGCGGCCGGCAGCCACTCGCGGTCCGCCCGCTCGTCGGCGATGTCGGCGGGATCGCAGACCGCGACGACACGCGGATCGCCCAGCGCGGACGCGATGTACGGATCGATGCTGAACAACGTCGCGAGCGACCGGTCGCGCAGCAGCCGGCGATAGGCCCACGCCTCGACCCGGTCCTCCTTGCGGGGCGGCACCTGTGCGCCCGTGCCCGCGAGGTGGAAGCGCGGACGGACCGCGATCCCGCTCCACGGCGTCCGTCCGAAGGGCCGCGGCCGCCAGGCGAACGGGAACAGGCAATAATCGTCCACGAAGGGCACGAAGACATGGTCGACGGTCCCCAGCGCGCGCACCGCCGCCCGAAGCTGGCGGCAGCGCGCGAACTGCAGCGCCAGCTTGGCGGGCAGCCAGCGGAGCCCGAACGGCACCGGAGCCTCGTCGACGACATGGAACGCCAGCCGGTCGCCCAGCCGCGCCCGCAGCGCCGTCCAGTCGAGTTCCTGCACGCGCCTCGACGTCACCAGCGTCGCCCGCATCCCCCCGGCGCGCGCGATCGCCTCCAGGATGTAGCGGACATACACCAGACGATGGCCGGAAGCGTCGGGCTCGTACAGGACGATGTGACGCATGGCCGCCGGCGCGGACGGTGCGACGCCAGACACGTCGGTAGCCGCGTCGCCAGACACGTTGGTAGCCGCGTCGGTAGCCGATCGGGGATCGCGCGTGGTCAGAACGTCGCCCGTCCGTCGGTCGTGGCCTCGATCGGACGGTCGCGACCGCCGGCGAACACGCCGTCCCGCGTCGACGTTTCCGTCCGGGAGCGATGGTCGTCGCGGATCAGCCGGGGCGGACGCTTCACCTGCCCGATATCGTTCGCACCCACAAACCATCCCTTGCAAACAACCACGGGCGATCTCGCGGACATGTGGCGCTGCGAGGATCGGCCGCATCAACCCTGATCCGCGGCCTGCCTCCCGTTGGGCCGATCGACCGCATGGGGACAGGCGATCAAGAAGGTCGTACCACTAACGTATATCTATTGGACCGTCCAGAGCGCCGCCATCAACGACGTTCCAGCGGGCGCAGGCTGACGTTGCCTTCCAGGACGACGTCCGTGTCGAACGTGTTGCCCTCGATGAGGACGTTGTTGGTCGGCGACGTTCCCTGCGTGTCGTTGACGCCGCACGCCGCGCGCGAGCACCGGCGTGAGATGTTGCCGACGATGATGCTGTCGCCGCTGTTCGCCGCGACGCAGATGCCAAGACCGGTCGGCTGCGTCCGTCCGTCCCTGGACGCCGCGCCGCGGATGTCCTCGATCCGGTTGCCCGCGACCCGGGTGGCGGGCGAGCCGAACAGCTGGATTCCGAACGAATAGCCGGGAAAGCCGGGATGACCGCCCGAGACGTTCGACACGTCGTTGCCCGCGACGACCGTGTCGCGCGCCTCGATGATGTCGATGCCCGACGTGACCGCGCCATCGACGGTGTTGCCCGAGACCAGCGTTCCCCGCGGATAGCCGATCGAGGTCCGTCCCTCGACGTTGATCGCCGCCACGACCTTCACCTCGGTCACGATGTTGCCGATGACGCGGCCGTCGACACAGTTGAAGAAGATGTCGATCCCCTGCGCGACATGATGCACGCGGTTGCCCCGCACCTGTGGCCGCAGCCCGTCGCGGATCGACACTCCGCTGTCGGATAGGTGGTCGACGAAGCACCGGGCCACCTCGACGTCGTCGGCCCAGCGGGTGCGGACGCCGTAACCGCACAGTACGCCATTGGATTCGAACGGGCTGTTCCCCCAGGCCGCTCCGCCCGAGATCCGCATGTTCTCCCAGCCGAGGCGCGCCAGTCGCCGGGTGGCCGAGGTGCCGAACGCCACGAAGGCGCTGGGCCGGCCCGTTCGGGTGACGGTATGGACGTGACTCGCCTCGCCCAGCCCGATCGTGCGGATGTCGCTGCCCGTCATCTCGATCGTGGAGACGTTGAACTGGCGCGGCTCGACAAGCGCGACCCCGCCCCCTTCCCCGCTCGCCGCCAGATGATCGTACAGCGCCTGGATGGCCGCCGTGTCGTCAGTGCCCGCGTCGGGTACGACCGTGCCGTCGCGGCGTATTTCGCCGGTTCCATCGCCGACGGCGCCGGCCATGGTATAGCCGATCGCGGGTTCGGCGATGTGGAACCAGCGGCCGTTCGCGCTGCGCCGCCGGAAGCGTGTCGGGGCGCGCTCCGCCTGGTCGCGATCGAGCGCATATCGCGCGGCGCCGAGCCCGGGACGGGCATAGCCGCTGGTCTGCACCAGGACGACGCCCGCCGGCACGTCGCCCGAGGCGAAGCGCATCCATGGTCCGACGGCGAGGACACGGTCGCCGGCGGCATCGCCGTGCCCGCGCCCTGCCGCCGCCGGATC
>NZ_CAHJWW010000317.1 GCF_903643035.1 Sphingomonas bacterium
CCGGTCGCGCTCGCGCCGGTCGCGGCGCCGGTGCCCGACAGGCCGCCCGACAAGCCGCCCGACAAGCCGGACGACAGGCCGCTCGCCCCGCCGCCCCCGTCGCCACCCGCGCTGCCCGACGTGGCGTTCACGCCGGTCACGGCGGCGGCGGTGGCCCCGACGGGGATGCGGATGGCGGAAAGGTCCTGTGGCCCCCGCGTCTGGTCGGGGTTCCAGCCCAGGATCACGCTATACTGGTTGATGTCCTCGTAGATGGTGGCGACGTTTCGCTGGCCGAAGGCGTCGTACATCGTGTTGTCGATGTCGCGCGGGGAGATGCCGACCCGGCTCGCGGCGTCGCGGTCGATTGTCACGAAGCTCTCGACGCCGTTCTCGGCCAGGTCGCTGTCGACGTTGGTGAACGTCCTGTCCGCCGCCATCGCCTGGTTCAGCTTCTGCGCCCACGTCTTCAGGTTGGCGGTGCTGTCGGCCATCAGCGTGTATTGATAGGTCGCGTTGCCCTGCCGCCCGCCGGCGCGCAGGTCCTGGAGCGGCGACAGGAACAGGCGGATGCCCGCGACCGGCTGGAGCGATCTCTGCAGCCGTTCGATGACGACGGTGCTCGGCTGGCGCGGCCGCTGCGCCACCGGCTTCAGCGCGACGAGGATGAACGCGCCGCCCGCGCGGCTGCCGCCCGTGAAGCCGACGACGTCCTGCACCGCGCGATCATGGTGGATGACGCCGACGACCTGCGCGAGCTTGCGCTGCATCGACTGGAACGACACGCTTTCGTCCGCGCGCACGCCCGCGAAGATCAGCGGGCTCTCCTGCGTCGGGAAGAACCCCTTGGGCGCGGCGGCATAGAGGTACACGGTCAGCACGACGACCGCCGCGAGCAGCAGCAGCACCAGCCGCTTCATCGACAGCGCCCAGTCGAGCGAGCGGGCGTACATCCGCTCGATCCGCCGATATCCGCGCTCGAACGCCTGGCCGACCCGGCCCTCCGGCGCGCGCTCCTGCCGCGCGTCGCCCGGCCGCAGGAACCAGGCGCACAGCATCGGCGTGGTGGTGAGCGACAGGACGAGCGAGATCATCACCGACACGCACAGCGTGACCGAGAACTCGCGGAACAGCCGCCCGACGATGCCGCCCAGGAACAACAGCGGGATGAACACCGCGACCAGGCTCAGCGAGATCGACAGGACGGTGAACCCGACTTCCTTCGCGCCCAGCAGCGCGGCCCCGAACCGGTCCATGCCGGCCTCTAGGTGGCGGGTCGTGTTCTCCAGCACCACGATCGCGTCGTCGACCACGAAGCCGGTCGCGACCGTGATCGCCATCAGCGACAGGTTGTTGAGGCTGTAGCCGGCGAGGTACATCACCCCGAACGTGCCGAGCAGCGACACGATCGTGGCGATCGCCGGGATCATGGTCGCGCGCAGGTCGCGCAGGAAGGCGAGCACCACCAGCACGACCAGCACCAGCGAGATCAGCACCGTCAGCTCGATCTCGCGAATCGATGCGCGGATCGAGCTCGTCCGGTCCATCGCGACGTCCAGCGTCACGTCGGCGGGAATCGCCGCCTGGATGCCGGGCAGCTCCGCGCGGATCGCGTCGACCATCCTGATGAGGTTCGCGCCCGGCTGCTGCGTGATGTTGACGACCACCGCGCGCCGGCCGTTGAACAGCCCGAGCGTGTGGAGGTCGGCGACGCTGTCGCCCACGGCCGCGATGTCGCCCAGCCGCACCGCCGCGCCGTTCCGCCACGCGACCACCAGCGGGCGATAGTCCTGCGCCTTGCGGCCGGCGGCGTTGGTGTAGATCTGCCACGCGCGCCCGCCCGTCCCCTGCAGGATGCCCTTGGGCCGGTTGGCGTTGGCGGCCTCGATCGCGGCGCGCACGTCCTCCATCGCGATGCCATAGCTCGACAGGCGATAGGGGTTCACGTCCACCCGTACCGCCGGCAACGAGCCGCCGCCCACCTCCACGTCGCCGACGCCGGGTATCTGGAGCATCCGCTGCGACACGATGTTCGACACCGCGTCGTATATCTGCCCCGCCGTCCGGGTGTCGGACGTGAGCGCCAGCGTCACGACCGGCTGGTTGGCGGGGTTCACCTTGCGATAGGTCGGGTTCTGCTTCAGCGTCGCGGGCAGGTCGACGCGGGCGGCGCTGATCGCGGCCTGCACCTCGCGCGCGGCGCCGTCGATGTTCTTGGCTATGTCGAACTGGAGCGTGATCCGCGTGGAGCCGAGCGAGCTCGACGACGTCATCTCCGTCACGCCCGCGATCGTCGACAGGCGGCGTTCCAGCGGGGTCGCGATGCTCTGGGCCATCACGTCGGGGCTCGCGCCCGACAGGTTGGCCGACACGCTGATCGTCGGGAAGTCGACCTGCGGCAGCGGCGCGACCGGCAGGCTGAAGAAACCGGCGATCCCGGCCAGCGCCAGCCCGGCCGTCAGCAGCAGCGTGGCGATCGGCCGCCGGATGAAGGGCGCGGACAGGTTCACGCGTGCGCGCCCTCGACGGGGAGCGCGTCGGACGATCCGGGAGCGGGCGATCCGGGGGCGCCCGCTTCGGGGCCGATGTCGGGGCTCGCCTTCACGCCCCAGCCGGCGCGCGCCAGCCGCTGCTGCGCGCGGTCGAAATACAGGTAGACGACCGGCGTCGTGAAGATCGTCAGCAGCTGGCTGACCAGCAGACCGCCGAAGATCGCGATGCCCAGCGGCCGGCGCAACTCCGCGCCCTCGCCCGCGCCCAGCATCAGCGGCACCGCCGCGAACAGCGCCGCCAGCGTCGTCATCAGGATCGGGCGGAAGCGCAGCACCGCCGCCTGGCGGATCGCCGCGGCCGGCGCCAGTCCCTCGTCCCGCTCCGCAGCGATCGCGAAGTCGATCATCATGATCGCGTTCTTCTTCACGATGCCGATCAGCAGCACGATGCCGATGATGCCGATGATGTC
>NZ_CAHJWW010000318.1 GCF_903643035.1 Sphingomonas bacterium
GGCGTGGGCGCTCGGCCGGCTGGACCCGGCGCGCTGGGCCGCCGGGCGGGAGGCGCGGCTGGCGGTGGAGAAGGATGCCGCCGTGCGCGCGGAATGGGGCGGGTAGGCCAGACTCGGGGCAGATGCCGGACAGGCGCCGGTTAGGCAAACGTCGTCAACGTCGTCCATGCGGGCCGTGGTGCGCCCGGCGTGCCGGCGCCAGATCCAACGGGGTGGATCCAACAGGGCGGAGCCAGTGCGGCGGAACAGCCCATCAAGCCATCATGGGTAATCCATCATCGCGACGCGGCGGGCATCGCGCGGTGCCGGCGCCGTCCGATCCTCGTCCGCCCTTACGGAACGGGCTGGAGCGGCGCCGTGTCGTCGTCGCTGTCGCTCTTCAGCGAACTTATCATGGCGGTCAGCAGCGCATGGGACCGCCACATCGGCGCACCGGCGCCATCCGCCGCCTCCGCGACCTCGACCTGTACGCTGTCCGCGGTCTCGACGATGTCGATCGCGTCGCCAAGGGTGATGATCGAGCGCGCCAGCAGCCCGTGGATCAGGCTTTCGACCAGCAGCAGCGCGGCCTGGCCGTGCGGATCGGGCAGGGGCGGCGTGATGCCCTGAGCAGCGAGATCGTTGTCATTGGAAGGCATGGACAGCACCCTGGTGCAGGCGAGAGCCCGTCATCTCTCAGCCGCCGGCGCCTGTTTCAACGTGTCGACGATGGAACTGGCCTTACCGGCATCACGAGAAAACATCCTAATGCATAATAACAATCGTCAATGTTTTTTGGCAATGTTACAGGGGGAGGGTTAACGATAGGAATGTGCCATGGCCAATCGATTTGTCCAGAAACTGAGCGGGTTGGTCGACCTGACGGCCCGCGACATCGTCGCGCTCGAGGCGGCCACCGCGCGGCCGCGCAACTATGCCGCGCGCAAGGACCTGATCCGGGAGGGCGACGAGACCGGCGCCATGCTGGTGGTGCTGGAGGGGTGGCTGTGCCGCTACAAGATCCTGCCCAATGGCACGCGCCAGATCATGGCGTTCCTGATGCCGGGGGACGCCTGCGACCTCCACATCAAGCTGCTGGCGGAGATGGACCACAGCATCCAGGCGGTCGCCCCCGCGCGCGTCGCGACCGTGTCCCGGACCGAGATGCAGACGATGATGCAGGATCATCCCAACATCGCCCGCGGCATGTACACGGCCCAGCTCGTGGACGAGGGCATCATGCGGGCGTGGATCGTCAGCATGGGACGGCGAAGCTCGGTCGAGCGCGTCGCGCATCTGATCTGCGAGCTGTACCTGCGCGCGCGCACCATCGGCCTGACGGACGACGGGGACTTCGCCCTGCCGCTGTCGCAGATCGTCCTCGCCGATGCGCTCGGCATGACGCCGGTCCACATCAACCGCGTCCTGAAGGAACTCCGGCTGGCGGGCGCCATGGCGCTAAGCCGGGGCAGCGTGACGATCATAGACGCCGGCAAGCTGGTCGCGATCGCCGGGTTCGACGAGAACTACCTGCACCGTCGCCTGCGCCAGATGACGTGAGCGACCCTGTTCTTTCGGAGTCCGGCGCAATACAAGTGTAATACTGGTTCGGACCGTCACGGTGTCGCGGCGATACTGTCGCGGTGTATGGCGGATCAATCGATCGTACGATTGCGGGCAATCCTTAACGTGAGCGAACAATCGCGACCGCACGGGCTCTAGGAGTCGTGCCTGGACGCAGCGCACCCCGACGGAACGGGGACAGGCGCGGCGAGCAAGGCATGGGGGCCATATGCGCACTGAGACCATCTCCCTGCCGGACGCCACGGGGCAACCGCCAGGTACGGCGGTGGAAACCATGCTGCTGGAGCTGTTCGCGCCGACCCGCCTGCCGATGCCGGCCACGGCGCCAGTCTCCAGAAGCGAATACGCTCCGTTATGGCGAGCGGATGCGATCCACCGGGCGAAAAACATGGCGCAGATGACCGCATCCCTGGCCACGGTGGCGGACCATCCGTCCCGGCGCGGGCTGCCGCCGGAGGTCACGATGCGGGCAAGGCGCCTGTCGCGCGCCTATGACGAACTCGGCGTCGACGACGACGCGCAGGCACGCGTGCCCTGCGCGGCGCTGCTCACGGAGATCGCCACCCGGCTGGCCGACATCTTCGGCCGGTCGAGGCAGGTCGCGATCACGGTGTCTGCGGGGGTGGTCCTGCTCCCGTCGGACGTCAGGCGCGCGCTCCTGCTCATGGCCAGCGAGCTGGTCATCAACGCCCTGAAATACGGGTATCCGGCGGAGGCGGGCGGCACGATCGCCGTCGGCCTCGCCGCCGGCGACGGCGCGGTCGAACTGGTCGTCGAGGACGACGGCGTCGGCCGCGTCGAGCACTATCGCGCCGGGCAGGGCGGCGGGCTGCTCGAACAGCTGGGCGTGGTGCTCGGCGCGACGATCGCGAGGACGCAGGGCCGGAGCGGGCAAGGCTTCCGGGTATCGATCCTGATGCCGGTCGACGTTCCCTAGAGCGACAGGTCCAAAGGCGACAGGTCCCAGGGCGACAGGACCTGACCCGGTCGCCCGTCGACCGGGAACGGGAGCCGTTCCGGCGGCGGCCGTCACCGCGCCGCCCCGCGCCGCGTCAGCGCCGCGACGCAGCTTGCGCGATCGATCGGGCTGCCGTCGGGTTCGCGCGCGTCGAGATAGGTGACGGTCGGCTCGGCCCTGGTCCCGGGGTACAGATAGGTGTCGAGCACGCAGATCGGGCCGGAGAACTGCAACCGGCGGGCGGTGCCCTCGCGCAGGTCGGCGTCGGGCGGGCCGAACAGCTGAGTCAGGCCGGCGGCGTCCTGGCCGATCACGCGCTCCAGCCCGGTGCTGGCATAGGGGATCGGGATCCGCGCCGCGCGCACCGGGCCGCCGCCCGTGGGCGCGGCCGCGC
>NZ_CAHJWW010000319.1 GCF_903643035.1 Sphingomonas bacterium
GAGGCGCGCGCGAGCGTGCGCGAGAGCGCCTCGGCGCTGCTGCCGCAGGGCGGGGCGAACGTCACCTACGCGCGCCTCGACGCGCCCAGCGGGATCACCGACGCGATCGGCGGCGCGGCGAGCACCGGGGAAGCGGGCGGCACCGGGACGAACGGGTCGACCTTCCAGATCCCGGAGAACCTCTACAACGTCGGGCTGCTCGCCACCTGGGAGATCGACCTGTTCGGGGGCACGCGGCGCCAGATCGCCGCGGCGCGCGCCACGCTCCAGGCCGACGAGGCGCAGCTCGACGATGCACGGGTGACGCTGACCAAGGACGTGGCGACCGCCTACGTCAACCTGCGCGACGCGCAAGCCCGGCTCACGCTCGCGCAGGCCAACACCGCCGTCCAGGAACGCATGCTGGCGCTGACCCGCCAACGCCGGCTCGGCGGCACCGCGACCGACAGCGACGTCGAGCGCGTCTACACCCAGCTCAAGCAGACCCAGGCGACCGTCGTACCGATCGCGGGGCAGGTGGAGATCTATACCGACCAGCTCTCCCAGCTCGCCGGCCACGAGCCGGGCTCGCTCGACGTGGCCGTGACCGCGCCGCGCGCGCTGCCGCTGCCGCCCGCCCAGACGCCGATCGGCGACCCCGCCGCATTGCTGCGCCGCCGCCCCGACATCCGCGCGGCCGAACGCCAGCTCTCCGCCGCCAACGAGGACGTCGGCGCCAACATCGCGCGGTATTTCCCGACGGTGAACCTCTACGGCACGATCGGCTACGGCTCCACCAAGGTGTCGAACCTGTTCGATGGCGGCAACCTGCTCAAGCTGGTCGCGCCCGTGCTGTCATGGAACTTCCTCAGCTTCCCCCAGCTCAAGGCGCAGGTCGAGCAGTCGCGCGGCCGCTTCGACCAGGCGCGCGCGGCGTATCGATCGACCGTGCTGCAGGCGCTGCTCGATGCGGAGAACGCGCTATCGCGCTTCGGCCATCAGCGCGACAACGTCGCGAGCCTGGCGGACGCCACCGCCTCGGCCGCGCGGGCCGCGGCGCTCGCCGATACGCGCTACCGGGGCGGCACGATCACGCTGATCGATGCGCTCGACACGGAACGCCAGCGCATCCAGACCCAGACGAGCCTCGCCCAGGCCCAGGCTACGCTCACCACCGACTGGATCGGCCTGCAGAGCAGCCTCGGCCTTGGCTGGAAGCCGCAGCAGTAAAAGCGCCCCTGCTGATCGCCCGCCAGCAAGCAGGTGCAGCTAACTCCCTCCCGGGCCAATGTTCGCGCGCGACGGCTGCCGCCCCGCCCATCAGCAGGACGGCGAGAGACATGCGCGAAACAGGATCAACTGTGGTGCGGCGTGCGGGATCGCCCAGCGCGCGACGACGAACCCGGTCGACTAAAAAAGTATAACGATTGAGGTAGGAGCGGTCCAACATCCCCCTGGATTCTCTCAGACTCCGAGTCGTGATGTCGATATCGAGCTACCGGGCACGCTTGCAGTCATCTGCCTCGCGCAGCCGTCGAGCTGACTGGCGTGATCGCTGCTGCCGAGATCAAGCATGTTGGCGAACCATGCACGATAGCCGGCGTCCTGGAAGTCAGGGTGCAGGTTAGCGCGCCAGCCCGCGTGTCTCATTGTTACCTGCGACTTATTGAGCGAAGCGGAAGAGGATCGTTTCCTCAACCAGCGTGCCGGCGCGATGCTCGTCGTCGCAGCCGCGCCAAGGTCCACAACCGCTTCAACCTCCGACGCCGACTCGCCGACCGTCAGACCTACAAGGAACGCCGCTTTGCAGCCCGGGGCGGAGTGGCAAGTCATCGCGAGCTGGATCCCGCACCCAGAGCCCGACCTGCCTCGTGCGGAGAGGGTCTGCATGAGACTGACAGTTCCTTGCGTGCACACCGAAGAGTGGCGTGAGTTGACGTCGAACTGATCCAAATCAGTCGGCCGTCTTTGGTTTGCATCATACCGCGCGAAGCTCTTGGCAAGAGGTTCGACATGATTACGCTGATCCTGGTCGCCGGAGCCATGCATTCCGCGCGATCGTGGCGTAGGGTAATACCGCTTCTCGAGGCGCGGGGCGTCGGCGCCTTCGCCATCGACCTGCCCGGGCTTGTACCTGGCTCCTCGACGCGTCCGGAGGAGGTGACGCTCGCCATGTGGGGCGACCATGTCGCGGGTCACATCCGAGGGGTGGACGGGCCCGTGATCCTCGTGGGGCACAGCCGCGGAGGGCTGGTGGTCGGCGAAGTGGCGGAGCGCCTGCCGGAACGGCTCGCCGGGTTGATCCATGTATGCGCGCTGATCGTGCCTCCCGGGCGGACGGCGCTGGAGGTGATGGGTCCGCAGGTGCCGGGAGAGGACGGCCCGACGCCGGCGGCGGACGGGAAGACGATCGGGATCAGCGCCGAAGCGGCCAAGCGGCTTTTCTACAATCGCTGCTCGGAAGAGGACGCTGCGGACGCCGTGGCTCACCTGTTGCCCGAGCCGGCCGCTCCGAACGCCACGCCGACTACCGCGACGGCTGCACGATGGGGCCGCGTACCTCGCGCCTACGTCGAAACCGCCGACGACAACAACCTCGACTTGGCAAAGCAGCGGTCGATCAAGGCCGCCGCCCCGTGCGACCCGGTGGTGACCCTGGACGCGGACCATTCCCCCTTCCTTAGCGCAGCGCCGGAACTGGCGGAGGCGCTTTTCCAGATCGCCGCAGGCTTCGTGAGGGAAGCTGAGGAGTTGAACAGCAGCGAAAGCTGAGCCGAGAAGGTTACGAGTGATTAGAAGCTGACCGCATCCGACTTAGGTGTTCACTTCCGTCGACTTAGAGCGGTTTTCGAGCGAGCTGAATCGTCACGGATTCACACGGCGGCGGTTTTGTGATTCACGATCCCTGCTGGCG
>NZ_CAHJWW010000320.1 GCF_903643035.1 Sphingomonas bacterium
GGAAACGTAATCGGGGCGAATCGTCAGGTTGCGGGGGCGGTACGTCGCGGCGTACGTCGCCGGGTCGATGGTCGCGGGCGCGATCCGCACCGCGCCCATCGCGACCGGGTCGCCCATCGCCAGCCCCTGCGCGCGGGGCAGCGACGGGAACGGCACGAACAGCAGCACCGCCCCGCTCGCGAACCACAGGGCGAACAGCAGGCAGGTCGCGACGCCCAGCCAGCGATGGAACCAGACCAGGGCGGCGACGAGCGGACCGTCGCCCGGTCCCGCCGGACTAGAAATGCGCAACCAGGCTCGCCTCCACCCGGCGCGGCTCGCCAAGCTGCACCTGCGCGGGGTAATAGATGTCGGCCCATTGCACGAAGGCCTTGTCCCACAGGTTGTTGACGCGGACGGTGGCATCGAGACCGGCGCGCAGCGTGTAGGTGGCGTAGAGGACGCCCGTCGCGTAATCCTTCAGCTTCAGCGTGTTGGCGGTGTTGCCGTCGCGGTTGCCGACGTACTTGACGCCGCCGCCCAGTTCCAGCGGCAGGCCGGCGACGTGGCGAAAGGTCGTCCAGGCGTTCGCGGTCCAGTCGGGCACGTTGGCGGGGCGATTGCCCGAGGCGTTCACGCCGTAGTTGGGATCGACGAAGTCCTCGTACTTGGCGTCGGTATAGGTCCAGTTGCCGGTCAGCGCCCATGTCGGCGTCACGCGGAACTCGCTGGAGAACTCGAACCCGCGCGACTTCTGCTCGCCGACGTTGGTCAGCGTCTCCACCGCGGTCAGCGTCAGTATGTCGTGGCGCCGGATGTCATAGGCGGCGGCGGTCAGCGAACCGCGCCCGTTCATCACGTCCGCCTTCACCCCGACCTCGACCTGTTGGGCGCGCGACATCGCGAAGTTCTCGTTCGCGTTGACCAGGAAGATGTTCGAGTTCACCGGGTCCTTGCCCGTGGCGTAGGACGCATAGGCGGTGACGCGGGGCGTCACGTCATAGGTGACGCCGGCGCGCCAGTTGAACAGCCTGTAGGTGCGGCGGAAGCTCGTCGCCGCGTTGAAGCCGCCATCGGCATTGTAGTTCTCGCGCGTCAGGTACAGCCGCTCGGCGCGCAGCCCCGTCACCAGGTTGAGCCCCGGCGCGAGCGTCAGGACATCCTCGCCGAACAGCGCCGCCTGATCCCAGCGGGTCGGACTGACGCGCGGCTGGATCGGGCCGAACAGGCCCGGGCTCGGGCTGAACGGATCGACGCTGTCGCCGTCGGGAAAGCCGCGGGAGCGGATGAAGTTCAGGTGGCTGTAGTCGATGCCGCCGACCAGCTTGTTGGCGAGGCCGAACACCGGGCGACCGATCGTCAGCGAGGCCTGATCGCCTTCCAGATCCTGCTTGTGGAACACGAAGAACCGGTCGCGGTCGATCAGCTTCGTCGTCCCGTCGAAGATGTAGTTCTCCGCATTGATCCAGCGCCGGTCGGCATGGAAATAATAGGCGGTGTTGCTGATCGTCACCCCGCTCGTCGGCGACCAGTCGAGCACCAGGCGCGGCCAGTATTGCGTCGAATGGGTGCGGTGGTCGGCGACATTGTAGCTGACGTATCTGGTGCGACGGTCGACGACCCGGCCGTCCGGCGTGGACAGGATGCCCCGGATCGGATCGGTGCCGAACGAGGCGGGGACCAGCGGCGTGCCGTAATAGGGCGACAGGTCGTCGTTCAGGTAATCGAGGCTCAGCTCGATCGAGAAGCGATCGTTCGGGCGATAGGCGATCGCGCCGGTGACGTTCAGCGAGTCCGACGGCGTGTCGCGGACATAGCCGCCGGTCCGGTGATAGCTCGCGTCGATCCGGGCGGCCCAGTCGTCGCCCATGCGCCTGTTGACGCCGACGCCCGTGCTCAGCGTGTCGAAGCTCCCGTAGGAGACGAGCGCGGCGACGCCGTCGCGGGTGAAATCGGGATGCTTGTTGACGATGTTCACCGCGCCGCCGACCGCGCCCTGGCCATAGAGCACCGAGGCCGGCCCCTGAAGGACGTCGATCGTGGCGATGTTCCACGTGTTGCCCGGCCGGTTGATCATGTTCGCCGGGCCAAGGTACAGCCCGTTGTGCAGGATCGTCACCTGCTCGCCGGTGAACCCGCGCATGGAGAACAGCGACGGGTCCCCCGGCGAGCCGCCCGAGATGATGCCGGGAAGGCTGTCGGTCGCCTCCTCGACGGTGCGGAAGCCGCGGGTCAGCATCTCGCCCGACGAGATGCTGTCGATCGTGGCGGGGGTCTCGCGCACCGACAGGGCGAGCCGGCTGGCGGTGAGCGCGGGATCGTCGAGGCTGCGCAGCCGCCAGCCGGTGACGGTGATGTCCTTTGCGTCACCCAACGGGGCCTGGCCGGCGGCCGCGCTCGCCCGTGTCGCTAGCTCTGTCGCCTGTCCTGTCGTCGCCCCCGTCGCTTGCGTTGCCGCCGTCTGCGCCCCGGCCGTGCCCGAAACCAGCAGGAGCCCGAGGGGGAACGGCGCGAGCCGGGATGGAGACATCAACGGTCCTTTGAACTGATCGACAGACGACGGGGTCGAACTGCCCTCCGTCGAAAGTCGGCGGGAAGTACGAAACGGTTGCTTTCACCCCGCGAACGGTTACCAAGCGGGATACATTGTATCACGGAAATGTTTCATGGCCGACGCTTCGTCAATCCCCGTCACCGTCCTCACCGGCTATCTCGGCGCCGGCAAGACCACGCTGCTCAACCGCATCCTCAGCGAGAACCACGGGCGCAGGTACGCCGTGATCGTCAACGAGTTCGGCGAGATCGGCATCGACAACGACCTGATCGTCGATGCCGACGAGGAGGTGTTCGAGATGAACAACGGCTGCATCTGCTGCACCGTGCGCGGCGACCTGATCCGCATCATCGA
>NZ_CAHJWW010000321.1 GCF_903643035.1 Sphingomonas bacterium
CCGGCCACCTGCTGGGCGCCGCCCGCCGCCGCGCGGCCGGGGAGGCGGAGGCGATGCTCGCCGAGGTCGGGCTGGCCGATGCGCGCCACCTTTATCCGACGCAGCTTTCGGGCGGGATGCAGCAGCGGCTCGCGATCGCGCAGGCGCTGATCGCAAGACCGCGCGTGCTGCTGCTCGACGAGCCGTTCGGCGCGCTCGATCCCGGCATCCGGCGCGACATGCACCGCCTGATCCTGGGCCTGTGGGAAGAGCATGGGCTGACCGTGCTGATGGTGACGCACGACATCACCGAGGCGTTCAAGCTCGGCACGCGCGTGCTCGCGTTCGACAAGCGGCGGGTCGACCCGCACGCCCCGCATCGCTTCGGCGCGACCGCGGTCTACGACCTGCCGCTCAGGAACAAATTGCCGCTCGACACGGCGGAGGTCTCGGTGTCGGGTATTACGATTGACAGCTTCGGTAATAATAAGCAGAGGCGACAGCCGTGAAGGACACACTCTCCGCCAGCCTCGCCAGACTCAGCATGAGCCTGCCGGCAGAACTCTCGCGCCAGCTCGACGTGATGGTGGAGGAGCGCGGAGTGCCGTCCCGGTCCCAGCTGATCGCGGAGCTGATCCGCAACGAACTCGCCGAGCACGGCGCCGCGATGCGGCCGGGGGACATGCTCGCCGGGACGATCACCCTGGTCTACCGCGGGGACATGGGCCGCGTGCGCCACCAGCTCGCCCAGACCCAGGCGGACTATCTGAAGGAGGTCATCTCCTCGCAGCACGTCTTCCTGGAGGACGACCAGTCGCTGGAGGTGCTGCTGGTGCAGGGTCCCGCCGAGCGGCTGCGCGCTCTGTGCGACGCGCTGCGCAAGCTGCGCGGCCTTCAGCAGCTGCGGCTCTTTACCACCACCGCGCTGCTGCCGCCGCTGCACGAGCAGGAGCGCGGGGCGGCGCAGCCGGGGAGCAGGGCGGCGTGAGCGCGGCGCTGGCCGATCCCGATGCCGCCCGCGCCCATGCGCGCGCGATGGAGGGCGCCGTCGTCGAGGCGATGCCCGTCCTGCCCCCCCATGCCGACGACCTGCCCGCGGGCGTCGCACCGGACGACCTCCTGTGGGAAGAGACGATCGCGGGCGGCGGCTATGCCTCGCGGATCGTGGCGCGCGGCACCCGGCTGCGGCTTGTCGACCTTCGCGGCGACGCCTGCGCGTCGCTGCTGGCGTTCAACGCCGCCAACCCCGCGGAACGGCTCAACATCGCCGACACGGTCAAGGTCCAGTGGGACGCCTATCCCGCCGCGGGCAGCGTGCTGCTGTCGGACATGGGGCGCGCCATGGCCAGCATCGAGCGGGACGACGCGGCCACCCACGACGCCTTCTGCGGCCCGTCGACCGAGGCGTCGAACCGCCGCCGCCATGGCGACGGGCGCAACTCCGGTGCCTTTCCCAACGCGCGCGACCGGCTTCTGCTGGGCGCCGCCAAGCATGGCCTCGCCAGGCGCGACGTCCATCCCTGCCTCAACCTGTTCAAGGGCGTGACGATCGCCGCCGACGGCGCGGTCATCGCGCGGCTCGGGCCGTTCGCGCCGGGCCGCTCGCTGGTGCTGCGCGCGGAGATGGAGCTGATCGTGGTCCTCGCCAATTGCCCGCACGTGCTCGACGACCGGCCGTGGAGCGTCACGCCGCTGCGCGCCACCGCCTGGCGCGGCCCGGTGACGGCTGCGCAGGACCCGATCCGCACCGCGACCGCCGAACGGCGACGCGCCTTTCTCAACACCGAGGACCTGTACCGCCGCTGATGGAAAACGACCGGCATCTCGACGGCCTGCCAGGCCCGGTCCTTCACGACGAGACCGTGGCCGCCCGCGCGCCGTGGAGCCATCGCCTGGACGCGGGGCAGGGCCTGCGCATCGTCGACCTGGAGGGCAACCAGGCGGTCGATTTCCTGCTCTATGCCACCGCCGACGACGCCGAGCGGTACAGCGCGCAGGACACGATCGCCGCGCAGGCGAACATCTTCCTGCGCGCGGGCAGCGTGCTGCTGTCGAACGAGGGCAGGCCGATGATGACGATCGCGGCCACGTCGGTCGACCATCACGACACGATCGGCGGCGCCTGTTCGTGCGAATCCAACAGCCTGCGCTACGGCCACCATACCAGGGCGCAGCATTCCTGCGTCGACAACTTCCTGGAGGCGAACCTGCGCGACGGGCGCGGCAAGCGCGACATGGTATCCAACGTCAATTTCTTCATGAACGTGCCCGTCGAGCCGGACGGCATGCTGGGCATCGTCGACGGCATCTCGGCGCCCGGCCTGTTCGTCGACCTGCGCGCGGAGATGGACGTGACCGTCGTCGTCTCCAACTGCCCGCAGATCAACAACCCGTGCAACGGCTTCAACCCCACGCCCGTCCGCATGATCGTGACGGCATGAGCTTCGGTTCGGTACTCGTCGCCAACCGCGGCGCGATCGCCTGCCGGATCATTCGCACGCTGCGCGCGATGGGCATCCGGTCGGTCGCGGTCTTCTCGGATGCGGACGAGGCGTCGCGCCATGTCGCGCAGGCCGACGTCGCGGTACGGATCGGCCCCGGCCCGGCGGGGGAGAGCTATCTCGACACCGCCCGCATCCTCGCCGCCGCGCGCGAGACGGGGGCGGACGCCATCCATCCCGGCTATGGCTTCCTGTCGGAAAACGCCGATTTCGCGGAAGCGTGCGAGGCGGCGGGGATCGCGTTCATCGGCCCGACGCCCGACAACATCCGCGCCTTCGGCCTGAAGCACAGCGCCCGGGCGCTCGCGCAGGCCGCGGGCGTGCCGCTGGCGCCGGGCACCGGGCTGCTCCGCGACGCGGACGCCGCGGTCGAGGCGGCGGCGCGGATCGGCTATCCGGTGAT
>NZ_CAHJWW010000322.1 GCF_903643035.1 Sphingomonas bacterium
TCGGCCGCGGCGAGCAGGCTCGCGACCTCGGCCGCGACCGCCGGGTCGCCGGTGCTGCCGGCAAGACGATCGGCCCGGCCGTCCGCCGGCCAGTCGAGCGCGGCGTCGAACAGCGCCTTCGCCTCGTCCCACTGCGCCGCCGACAGAGTCACTTTCCGCCCCCCCACAGCCGACCGCAACGAATATTTCACGGATCGTGTCCGGAAGCGAGGCTGCGCGGCGTGTTCCTGATCGAGTGCCGTCCCCTGCGCCGAAGGAGCCCGACATGCCGAACCAAGCCGTGAACCGTCCGCTTATCGCCCTTGCCGTCACTGCGATGGTTGCCGGCCAGCCGGCCATCGCCGGGACGTATGTGGTCGAGAATTTCGCCGCTCCGGCGATCGTGAACACCTACGCGCACGTCGGCGACGGGGTCGTCGTCGATACCACCGAGGCCGTGCCCAATCCGCGGCGATTGTACGCCGTCGCCTTCGACGGCGGCCAGCCTTTCGTCAACACCGTGACCAGCGGCGGCGGAGCGCTGACCTTTTCGTCTACCGGTAATGCCGCGGCGGGCGTACAGTTTTCCGTCGGGGTGCCGGGCGGAACCGTCGACACCACGCCGTACAACTACGTCCACCTGCACTTCCTGCGCCTGGCAGAAGGGCTAAACCTGAACGCCGAATTCTTTACCGCCTATTCACCGACCGGTTACTACATCGACAGTGCGGCCAACTCCGGCGCGCCGGCAAACGGCGGCCCGTTCGATGTCTATATTCCGATCAACTTCCAGCCCGGCTTCGATGCCACCGCGGTCAACGCCTTCTATCTCGGTATCGAGGGCGCTGGCCGCGGGCCGGGCGAGCAATTCGCGCTTGGCGGCTATTCGCTGACCACCAGCGTCCCCGAACCGGCCACCTGGGCCTTGCTTATCGCCGGCTTCGCCGCGGTGGGTGGGGTGGCGAGACGTCGGCGCGTGGCTGTGGTCGCAGCGTAACGTCAAAGACGCCACACCTCCCAAATTAAGGCATCTTAGGCGCGCAGCCCCATCCTGGCCGTTCCCATCACCTGTCCCACGTTCCGAAACCGGTCGTTCGCTCAGGTGACCATATCGTCCCCCATCGGATCTTGCCCGAAGCTCGTTGCGCAACGACCCTAAACCTCGATATTCGGCAATCCGGCGTCAACAATGCGCTGGCGTAACGCAGCTTGAAGCGTTGCGGGCGAGGCGGGCCGACGGCTGCGAGCTTGCCGCCGCGTCACGCTGCCGCCCAATCCTCAACGCTCAAGCCAGACACGCGCTCGAACTCGCGGGTGTTGGCCGTGACGACGATCAATCCTCGAGCCCGCGCCTGGCCAGCGATCAGCAGGTCGTAGCCGCCAATCGGCAGGCCGACCGCTGCCAATTCGGCGCGAAGCTGCCCCGCCTCGCGCGCGTCGTCGAGATCGAGATCAAGCACTGGAAATGCGAGCGCGTCGACCTGCGCGAGGTTGTGCTCGACCCGCGCCGAGCGGTACGCCCCCCAGTAGAGCTCGTGCAGGACCACCGCCGACACCGACACGTCCCCTGGCGACCGCTGGCGCAGCCGCTGAGCGACGGTGCCGCCCGGATCGCGCAGCACGGCAATGACCGCATTGGTGTCGAGCGAGAACGTCACGCCGCTTCGAACAACGCTCGCGGCTGCGGCGGCGGCTGATCGCGGCCGCTCTCGAAGAAGTCGCCGTCGACCGGCTGCAGCCGATCGAGCCACGCCCAGCTGACCGGCAGGGGCTCCAGCACGACCGCCGCCCCCGCGCGCCGGATGCGAACGGCATCGCCGTCGATGCGGTAGGCTCGCGGTAACCGCACAGCTTGGCTGCGACCGGTCCAGAACAGCTTTGCGGTATCCACATCTCGACTCCAGGTAGGCATCAAAGGTATACGGCATATGGCCGCAAAAGACTAGCGCCGGCCACTACCCAGCGCGCCGCTATACCTGCGACCGCGAGTGTGACCCCCGCCTTCGGTCATTTGGCATCCTCCGGCCACCGCCGAGATCGGGCGCTCGTTCAGGCGGCGCTAGCGGTTATGCAAAAGCTGCTTAATGGTTTTCTGGTATGCCGAACCCCCTAGAGCTTGGGAGGTAGACCATGGGTCACTCGTCGCTCGACCCGGCGTTTCAGGAGCTTCGCCCGTGGAACGACGGACGGCTCATGGGTGCCAAGCGCGCGCTCAAGCCGCAACAGGTATGGGCCATCCGCTTCTGGCTCGACCAACACCGGCGGCTCCGTGACCGCGCTTTGTTCGATCTCGCGATCGACAGCAAGCTTCGCGGCTGCGATGTCGTGAAGCTGCGGATCGGCGATGTCGTCGCCGGTGGCCACATCCGGGACCGGGCGATCGTTGTCCAGCAGAAGACCAAGCGGCCCGTGCAATTCGAAATTGTTGAGCCGGCACGACGGACGCTTCTCGCGTGGCTCGAGCGTCGGGGCGGTACGCTCAACGATTATGTCTTCCCGAGTCGCAATGATTACATGAAGCACATGAGTACCCGCCAATACGCCCGCCTGCTACGGGAATGGGTCACGGGCATCGGTCTACAGGCTGAAGAATACGGCACCCATTCGCTGCGCCGTACCAAGGCGTCGATCATCTACAAAGCCACCGGCAACCTCCGCGCGGTACAAATCCTGCTCGGGCAGGCCAAGATTGAAAGTACAGTCCGCTACCTCGGTGTCGACGTCGAAGATGCGCTCGCGCTATCGGAGAAAACGGAAATTTGATGCCGGTGGCTGCGCCCCCCACGCCGGCGATTTTGGCCGGTGCCGCGACATGATGAACAAAGGGCCGGTTTCGTCGGCCGTCCGCTCGAAAGCAGCCGGTCTGCTATCCCCCC
>NZ_CAHJWW010000323.1 GCF_903643035.1 Sphingomonas bacterium
CGGGGCGGCGCGGCCGGCGCCGCCGGCTGAACCGGTGGGTCCCTCGCGCCTCTTCATCCTGCGCCCGGTCGCGACCGCCCTGTTCATGGTCGCGATCGTGCTGGCGGGGCTGGTCGGCTTCCGGCTGCTGTCGCTGTCCGCGCTGCCAGAGGTCGACTATCCGACGATCCAGGTGACGACGCTGTACCCCGGCGGCAGCCCGGAGGTGATGAGCCAGACGGTGACGGCGCCGCTGGAGCGCAATTTCGGCCAGATGCCCGGTCTTGCGCGCATGGAGTCGACCAGTTCGTCGGGCGCGTCGGTCGTCACGCTCCAGTTCGTGCTGTCCGAGGGCCTGGACGTCGCCGAGCAGGAGGTGCAGGCGGCGATCAACGCGTCGTCCGCGCTGCTGCCCGCGGACCTGCCCGCGCCGCCTGTCTATGCCAAGGTGAACCCAGCCGACGCGCCCGTGCTGACGATCGCGGTGACGAGCCGGACGATGCCGCTGACGCAGGCGCAGAATCTGGTCGACACGCGGCTGGCGCAGAAGATCAGCCAGATCAGTGGCGTCGGCCTGGTGGGCCTGGCGGGCGGGCAGAAGCCGGCGATGCGGATCCGCGCCGATACGCAGAAGCTCGCAAGCTATGGGCTCAGCCTGGCGCAGGTCCGCACCGCGATCGACAATGCGAACGCCAACTCCGCCAAGGGCAGCTTCGACGGGCCGAACCGCGCCTACCAGATCAACGCCAACGACCAGCTCGAAAGCGTCGACGACTACCGGACGCTGATCGTCGCCTTCCAGAACGGCGCGCCGGTGCGGCTGGCCGACGTGGCCGACGTGGCGGAGGGCGCGGAGAACAGCCGGCTCGGCGCGCTCGCCGACCGGACGCCGGCGATCGTTCTCAACGTCCAGCGCCAGCCCGGCGCCAACGTCATCGCCACCACCGACGCGATCAAGCGCCAGCTGCCCGAGCTGCTGAAAAGCCTGCCCGCGGGCCTCCATGCGACGGTGCTGACCGACCGGACGACCGGCATCCGCGCGAGCGTGCACGACGTCGAGTTCGAGCTGGTGCTCGCAGTCCTCCTCGTGGTGCTGGTGATCTTCTTCTTCCTGCACTCGGGCCGCGCGACGCTGGTGGCAGGGCTGGCGGTGCCGATCAGCCTCGTCGGCACGTTCGGCGTCATGTACCTGCTCGGCTACAGCCTCGACAACCTCAGCCTCATGGCGCTGACGATCGCGACCGGCTTCGTGGTCGATGACGCGATCGTGATGATCGAGAACATCCAGCGGCATATCGAGGACGGGATGAAGCCCTTCGCTGCGGCTTTGCGCGGCGCGGCGGAGATCGGCTTCACGATCATATCGCTGACCGTGTCGCTGATCGCGGTGCTGATCCCGCTGTTGTTCATGGGCGACATCGTCGGGCGGCTGTTCCGCGAGTTCGCGGTCACGCTCGCCGTGACGATCCTGATCTCCGCCGTCGTGTCGCTCACGCTGACGCCGATGCTGTCGGCGCGCTGGCTGAAGTCGGCGCACCATGGGCGACCGGGCCGCGCCGCCGAGCGGTCGAAGGCGGCGTTCGGCTGGGTGGAGCGGCGCTACGAGCGCGGACTGGACTTCGTGCTCGCTCGCCGGGCCGCGACGCTCGCGGTGGCGGTCGCGACACTGGCGGCAACGGTGCTGCTGTACCTCGTCATCCCCAAGGGGCTGTTCCCGACGCAGGACACCGGCCAGCTCCAGGGCAAGCTGATCGCCGCCAACGGCGTGTCCTACGCCAAGATGGCCCAGTTGCAGGCGCAGGCGGCGGAGGCGGTGCTTCGCGACGGCGACGTGCAGTCGCTGTCCGCGTTCGTCGGCGTCGACGGCGCGAACAACGCCTCGCTCAACTCGGGCACGATGCTGGTCAACCTGCGCCCGCACCACGACGCGCAGGCCGATGTGATGGTGCGGCTGAAAGAGGCGGTCGCGCGCATCCCGGGCATGACGCTGTACCTCCAGCCGACGCAGGACCTGACGATCGACGCTGCGAGCGGGCCGACGCAATACCGGTTCGCGGTGCAGGGATCGAACACCGCCGACGTGAATGCGGAGGCGAAGCGGATCGCCGCCGGGGTCGCTGGGCTGCGCCAGGTGCGCAACGTCTCCACCGACGCGGGCGCGACCGGCGCGGCGGCGTTCGTCACGATCGACCGCGACACCGCCGCGCGGCTGAACATCACCGCGTCGAGCGTCGACGACGCGCTGTATTCCGCGTTCGGCCAGCGGATCGTGTCGACCATCTTCACCGAGACGACGCAGTACCGCGTGATCCTGGAGGCGGCCCCGGGGCTGGTGGACGACCCCGCCTCGCTCGGGCTCCTCCACCTGCCCGCGTCGGGCGGGACGACGCCGCTCGACGCCATCGCCAGCATCGTGCCGGGCCAGTCGCCGCTGGCCATCACCCATGTCGGCCAGTTCCCCGCGGCGACGGTCAACTTCGACACCGCGCCCGGCGTGTCGCTGGGCACCGCCGCCGATGCGATCAGGGCGGAACTGGCGCGGCTGTCCGTCAGGCGCGGGATCACCACCGTATTCCTGGGCGCGGCGGGCGCGTTCGGCTCGTCGCTGTCGAACCAGCTGTGGCTGATCCTGGCCGCGGTCGTGTGCGTCTACATCGTGCTCGGCGTGCTGTACGAAAGCTTCATCCATCCGGTGACGATCCTGTCGACGCTGCCGTCCGCCGCCGTCGGCGCACTGCTGGCGCTGTGGGTAACGGGGCACGACCTCGACATCATCGGCATCATCGGCATCGTGCTGCTGATCGGCATCGTGAAGAAGAACGCGATCATGATGATCGACTTCGC
>NZ_CAHJWW010000324.1 GCF_903643035.1 Sphingomonas bacterium
ATCGACGGTCGCCCGGCCGCGCGCGCCCATGCCGCGGTGCGCGTCGGCAACGTCCTGACCTTCGCCGCCTTTGGCCGGGTCCGCGTCGTGCGGGTGGAGGCGCTGCCGCCGCGGCGCGGTCCGGCGGCGGAGGCCTGCGCCTGCTATGCCGAGCTGCGCGATCCGATGCCGATCGAGCCGCGTCCGGGCGCCGCGAACGTTCCGAATCATGCCGCGCGCGATTGACCCTCGCGGCGCGGCGGGCCTAGAGGCTTCGCCGAACGCCCGCCTTCGCGTTTCGAGGATCCGACCATGACCTACGTCGTCACCGACGCCTGCATCCGCTGCAAATACATGGATTGCGTCGAGGTTTGCCCGGTCGACTGCTTCTACGAGGGTGAGACGATGCTGGTCATCAACCCGTCCGAGTGCATCGACTGCGGCGTGTGCGAGCCCGAGTGCCCGGCGGAGGCAATCCTGCCCGACACGGAGAACGGGCTGGAGAAGTGGTTGGAGCTGAACACCACCTTCTCGTCGCAATGGCCCAACGTCACCCGCAAGGCGGACCAGACGCCTCCGGACGCCGACGACCACAAGGGCGAGGACGGCAAGTACGACAAGTATTTCACGCCGGAGGCCGGCGCGGGCGACTGAGCGTCCGGCCCCCACCCGTCCCGTCCTTCCCGCGTTATCCCGACGCGCCCGGCCTGACACGACCCGCCTAACCCGCTCGGCCTAAGCCGCGCGCGACCACCCGCCTGCGACCTTCGGGAAGCGCCATCCCCCATCGCGACAGCGGCCCTGTCTGATCGCGCTGGTAATTTTATTGCGGAACTGGTAGGTAATCTCCGAACGGGCATGGCGGTCCTGCCGCCCGATGGTGCATCTTCGCTCGTCCGCCCCGCGTCGCCGGCTTCCAGCCGCGTCGACGCCATGGGGTTGGCCGGGTCCAGGGAAAGGCGAGATATGGCTGCCAAGGCGCTGTCCTTCGACGTTGGCGACTATGTGGTATATCCCAAGCATGGCGTCGGCCGCGTGATCGAACTGCTGAAACAGGAGATCGCGGGCATGAGCCTGGAACTCTACGTGCTGCGCTTCGAGAAGGAGAAGATGACTCTTCGCGTGCCGACCAACAAGGCTGAGTCGGTGGGCATGCGCAAGCTGTCGTCCGACAAGACGATGCGCGAGGCGATGGAGACGCTGAAGGGCAAGCCCAAGATCAAGCGGACGATGTGGTCGAGGCGGGCGCAGGAGTACGAGGCGAAGATCAACTCGGGTGACCTCGTCTCGATAGCCGAGGTGGTGCGCGACCTGTTCCGCGCCGAGGACCAGCCCGAGCAGAGCTATTCCGAGCGGCAGATCTTCGAGGCCGCGACCAGCCGCCTCGCACGCGAGCTCGCCGCGATGGAAGCGGTGGACGAGCCGGCCGCGCAGCTGAAGATCCTCGATATCCTGCGCGCGGCCGCCGCGATCTACAACAAGGACAAGGCGGCCTGATCGTCCGCGCGGGCATCCACGAACGAGGGGGCGGTTCCGCGAGGGGCCGCCCTTCGTGCGTCGGGGCTTGTGCGTCGTAATTGGTGTGTTACCATCGTCACACACCAGTGGAGACCCGTCATGCGCCCCCTCCTGTCCGCCACTCTCGTACCGGCCGCCCTCCTGCCCGCCTGCCTGCTGTTCGCGCTTCCGGGATGCGGCCATGACGCCCCCGGCGTCGCCGGCACCGGTTCGGGGCCTTCGCGCGGCTTCGCGATCGGCGACTTCACCGCCGTCGCCGCCGCCGGGTCCGACGATGTCGACGTGCGGACCGGCGCCGGCTTCTCGGTACGGGCCGAGGGCGATCCGGCGGTGCTCGACCACCTGCGCATCCGGCGCGACGGCGCGACGCTGACGATCGGACGCGAGCCGGGCTGGCACCCGGCCGCCGCCGGCTCCGCCAAGGTCTTCGTGACGATGCCGCGCCTCGACGAGGCGAGCGTCACGGGATCGGGCGGCATGGTCGTCAATGCGGTCTTGGGCGACACGTTCAAGGGGAACGCCGCCGGGTCGGGCAACCTGACCGTCCACAAGCTCGCGGTCGGTGCGCTGGACCTGTCGGTCGCGGGCTCCGGCGACATGGCGATGACGGGTCGCGCGCGGAAGCTCGACGTCTCCGTCGCGGGATCGGGCGGCATCGACGCGCGGTCGCTCGTCGCGTCCGCCGCCAGCGTCAACGTCATGGGTTCGGGCAGCGTGCGCGCGACGGTGGAGGGCGAGGCGACGGTCGCGATGATGGGGTCGGGCAGCGTCGAGCTTGGCGGCAAGGCGCGCTGTTCGGTGACAAAGGTGGGTTCGGGATCCGTCACCTGCGGCGGCTAGGGCCGGGTCGGGCGGGCGGGCGGACGGGACCGGGCTTGCGCGCCGGCCGGCCAGGATGCTTGACCGGCAGGCGATGACTCCAGCCCGCTTCCTTCCGCAACGCTTCCTCCCGCCCCGCTTCCTTCCGCAACGCTTCCTCCAGCTCGCGCTTCTCCTGCTCCCCGCCGCCGCGACCGGCGCGACCCGCGAGCGGTCGGTCGGCAGCTTCGACCGGCTGCGCGTCGCAGGCCCCTTCGAGGTGCGGATCGAGACCGGCCGGCCGGCGTCCGCGCGGATGGAGGCGGACGATGCCTCCGTCGACCGGATCGAGGTGACGGTGGAAGGCGATACGCTGGTCGTCCGCATGGGGAACGGGGGTTGGGGCGAGACGCCGGCCGGCCGCGCGGCCGCGCCGCCCGTCGTCACCCTGTCGACCCCCGCCCTGCGCTCGATCGCGGTCAGCGCGGGCGCGCACGTCGTCGCGGGAGATCG
>NZ_CAHJWW010000325.1 GCF_903643035.1 Sphingomonas bacterium
GAGCGACCGCTCGACGCCGCCGCCGCGCAGGCTGTCGGCGTAGCTCAGCACGTGCCGCGCGCGCCCGACCTGGCGGCCGCCGGCCATAGGGACGGGGACGGGGGGAACGGTGGGCGGAGCGGGGGGGGCGCCGGGTGCGGGCATCTTTTCCCCTGCCATGCTCATGCCCACTTTCGCCCGCAAGGCCTATCCTTCCGGCGCCGGCCGGCTTGCCCGTTCGGGCGATGATCGGCAATCGTGGAGCGTCGATGAACGCCAGGACGCAGTCTGCCCGGACCGACCGGCCCGGGATGGTCGCTCCCGACATCGCCGGCCTGGAACCGCTCCGGACCATCCGCAGCCGCTGGCCGATGGCGATGGGCGGGTTGCTGACCGTCGCGATGATCGCCGGCCTGCTGCGCGAGCTGCTGGCGTCGGGACTGTCGGGCCTAGGGCGGATCGTGCCCGGAAGCCCGCTGTTCTATCTGTTCTTCGTCCTTTTGTACCTGTCGCCGATCACCGGCGACACGATCATCTTCCGTCGCCTGTGGGGCATCCCGTTCGCGGGCTTCGTCGCGCTCATCAAGAAGCGGATCGCGAACGAGGTCGTGTTCGGCTATTCGGGCGAGGCCTATTTCTATGCCTGGGCGCGATCGCGCGCGACGATGGTGGCGGCGCCGTTCGGGGCCGTGAAGGACGTGTCGATCCTGTCCGCGATCGCCGGCAACGGGATGACGCTGGCGATGGTCGCGGTGGCGGTGCCGCTCGGCCATGCGCTGCTGCCGCCCGACATGCTGCGGCCGATCGGCGGGTCGGTGGCGGTGACCGCCGCGATCTCGCTGCCCTTCCTGCTGTTTTCCCGGCGCGTCTTCTCCCAGCCCTGGCGGACCTTGTGGTGGATCTTCGGCGTCCACTGGGTCCGGCTGCTGGTGGGCCAGGTGCTGATCGCGCTGGCGTGGCATTTCGCGCTGCCCGGCGTGTCGATGGGTCTGTGGCTGCTGCTCGCGGCGGGACGGATGCTGGTGTCGCGCCTGCCGCTGGTGCCCAACAAGGACGTCCTGTTCGCCAATCTGGCGATCGTGGCGATCGGGCGGGACACGGCGCTGTCCGATCTGATGGCCTTTTCGGCCGCGCTGACCGTCCTTCTCCATCTGGTGCTGATCGGGTTGTTCAGCGTTCAGGCGGTCGTGGCTAGGAACGCTGGATGACAAGACTGATTCGCTCGACGATCGCCGCCGCGCTGCTGATCCCCGCCGGCCCCTTCGCGCAGGCCCTATCCGCTCAGGTGCCGTCCGCTCAGACGCCGTCCGCGCAGGTGCTGGGATCGGACGCCGCCGCCTGCCAGCCGGGTGCCGGTCCGGCGATCGAGGCGACGATCACCGGACTGAAGGACGGCAAGGGCGACGTCCGGCTGGAGCTGTACCCCGCCACGGCCGAGGATTTCCTGAAGGGCGACCACGAGCTGATCGCGCAGGACAAGGTGTTCCGCCGCGTGTCGGTCGCGGCGCCCGCGACGGGCCGCGCGGGAGCGGTGGCGGTCTGCATCCGCGTGCCCCGGCCCGGCCGCTATGCGCTGATGATGATCCACAGCCGCGACGGCAGAAACAAGTTCGACTACAAGATCGACGGCGCCGGCACCCCCAGCAACAAGCGGATCGGCTTCGGCAAGCCCAAGGTCGAGGAGGCGTCGATCGCCGCCGGCGCCGGCGTGACCCCGGTCGCGATCAGGGCGCAATATATGGGCCTGTTCGGCTTTTCCCCCCACTAGGCCCGGCGACCATGCGGATCGTGGACGTCAACGAGTTCTATTCCCCAACCGGCGGCGGGGTGCGGACCTATGTCGACCGCAAGATGGGCATCATGGCCGAGCAGGGCCACGAACTCGTCTGCATCGCGCCCGGCCGCGAGGCGCGCGTCGAGGAACGGCCGGGCGGCGGTCTGATCCACTACGTCCGCGCGCCGGGCATGCCGTTCGACCGCAACTACGGCCTGTTCTGGGATGCGGAGCCGGTGACGGCGCTGCTCGACCGCTATCGCCCCGACGTCGTGGAATGCAGCTCGCCGTGGCGCCCCGCCTGGATCGTGGGCGAGTGGGCGGGGGACGCCGCGAAGGTGTTCTTCATGCACAACGACAACGTCGCCGCCTATGCGCAGCGATGGCTGGAGGGCGTGGCCAGCCACGACCGGATCGAGCGCGGCTTCGCCTGGTACTCGCGGTACATGGCGCGCTTCCTAGACCGGTACGATGCGGTCGTCACCAACGGCCCGGCGCTGGAGAAGCGGTTGCGCAGGCGCGGCCTGCGGATCGACGCGGCCATGCCGCTGGGGATCGAGCGCGGGCATTTCTCGCCGGACCTGCGCGACGAGGGGCTGCGCGCGGCGCTGCTGGCGCAGTGCGACCTCCCGCCCGACGCGCTGCTGCTGCTGGGCCTGGGGCGGCACCACCCGGAAAAACGCTGGCCGATGGTGGTGGAGGCGGTGCAGCGGGCGGGCGCCAGCGTACCCGTCGGGCTGGTGCTGATCGGCGCCGGCATGGACAGCGCCAGGATCGAGCGGCGGCTCGCGGGCGGCCCGCACATCCGGCTGTTCCGCCCGGTGTACGACCGCGAGCGGCTCGCGCGCATCGTCGCGAGCGCCGACGCGCTGGTACACGGGTCGGAGGCGGAGCCGTTCGGGCTGGTCGCCGCGGAGGCGATGGCGGCGGGGCTTCCGCTGATCGTGCCCGACACCGGCGGCTGCGCGGAGGTGGCGGATCGGCACGCGTCCGAGTTCTATGCGGCGCGCGACGCGGGCGCGCTGGCGGCGGCGGTCGTCCGC
>NZ_CAHJWW010000326.1 GCF_903643035.1 Sphingomonas bacterium
CTGGTCGCGGCGCCCGCCGCGGCTCAGCAGGCCGGGCCGCTGCCGATGGCCGCGCCGTTCGTGGACACGATCCCGGCGGCGCGGGACGTCGCCTGGCCAGGTACGCTGACGCTCGACGTCGATGCCTCGAACGCGGTGCAGGGCATCTTCGCGGTGCGCGAGACGATACCGGTCGCCGGGCCTGGCCCGCTGGTGCTGCTCTATCCCGAGTGGCTGCCCGGCGAGCACGGCCCGACCGGGCCGATCGCCAACGTCGCCGGCCTCGCCTTCACCGCCAACGGCCGTCCGCTGGCATGGCGTCGCGACACGACCGACATCCACGCCTTCCACCTCGACGTGCCCGCCGGCGTCCGTGCCGTGGAGGCGCGGTTCCAGTTCCTGCCTCCGCACGAGCGCACCGGTACCCGCGTCGTCACCGCGCCCACGCTCACGAACATCGAGTGGAACGCGGTGTCGCTCTATCCGGCCGGCAGCTATGTCCGCCGCATCCCCGTGAGGGCGAGCGTCACCTGGCCGGCGGGCTGGACCGGCTATACCGCACTGCGCGGCACCCGCACGGGCGACCGCACGGCCTATGAGACGGTGCCCTACGACGTGCTGGTCGACTCGCCGATCTTCGCGGGGTCGCATGCGCGGCAGGTGCGGCTCGATCCGGCGGTGACGCTCGACATGGTCGGCGATACGCCCGACCAGATCCTGCCGTCCGCCGAGGTGATCGCCGCGCACAAGTCGCTCGTCGTCCAGGCGGACCGGCTGTTCGGCACGCGCCACTACGACCATTACGACTTCCTCGTCGCCACCTCCGACGTCCAGTCGGACGAGGGGCTGGAGCATCACCGCAGCTCGGAGAACAGCTTCGGCGGCGACCTGTTCACCGACTGGGACGCGAACCTCGCGGACCATTACGTCGTGGCGCACGAGTTCACGCACAGCTGGAACGGCAAGTATCGCCGCCCCTTCGACCTGTGGACCCCCGACTACCGCACCCCCATGCGCGACACGCTTCTGTGGGTGTACGAGGGGCAGACGCAGTTCTGGGGCAACATCCTCGCCGCGCGATCGGGGCTTTGGACGCACGACCAGTACCTCGACAACCTCGCGGGCGTCGCCGCGCTCTATGCCGGCGGTCAGCCGGGCATGGGCTGGCGCCCGTTGCAGGACACGACCAACGACCCGATCATCGCGCCCGGCGCGGGCAGCGACTGGCCGAGCTGGAGCCGCGGATACGACTATTACCGCAACGCCGAGCTGGTGTGGCTGGAGGTGGACGCGCAGCTTCGCCAGCTCACGGGCGGCGCCCGGGGCCTGGACGATTTCGCGAAGGGCTTCTTCGGCGTCGATCCGGGCGTGTGGAATACCGAGCGCACCTATACGTTCGACGACGTGGCGGCGGGGCTGAACGCGGTCGCGCCGTACGACTGGGCTGGATTCCTGCGCGCGCGGCTCGACGCGACCGGCCCCGCCTCGCTCGCGGGGATCGAGCGTGGCGGCTATCGGCTGATCTATACCGACAAGCCCAACGCGATGCTGAAGAACAGCCTCGCCAAGACGAAGGGCGCGGACTTTTCCTATTCGATCGGCCTGCGCGTCGACGAGAAGGGCAGGATCGGCGGCGTCGTGTGGAACTCGCCGGCGTTCCGCGCCGGGGTGAAGCCAGGCGACACGATCGTCGCGGTGGCGGACCGCGGCTATGACGCGCCCGCGCTCGCCGCCGCGATCACGCTCGCCGCCGGCACTGCGCGCGAGGCGCGCGGTCCGCTGGTCCTGTCGCTCCGGTCGGACGACCGGTTCCGCACCGTGTCCATCCCTTATCACGGCGGCCTGCGCTATCCGCACCTGGAGAAGATCGCCGGCGGCGAGGCGGGGCTCGACCGGCTGCTCGCGCCGCGCTGACCCGCCCGGCCCGATACGCCCGACATTACAAGCCCGACGTGACACAGGCGTCCTGAACAAGCCGCACCGGCCTTGTCGACGCTACGGGCAATCCCGGCTAACCGGCTGCCATCATCCAGGAGAGGGGACGACATGCGCATCGATCTGATCCCGACGGGCAAGAACCCGCCGGACGACCTCAACGTCATCATCGAGGTGCCGACCGGCGGCGAGCCGGTGAAATACGAGTTCGACAAGGCGTCGGGCGCGCTGTTCGTCGACCGCATCCTGCACACGCCGATGCGCTATCCCGCGAACTACGGCTTCGTGCCGCACACGCTGTCGCCCGACGGCGACCCGCTCGACGCGCTGGTGATCGCGCGCTCGCCGTTCATCCCGGGCTGCGTCGTGCGCGCCCGGCCGATCGCGGTGCTGAACCTGGAGGACGAGGCGGGCGGCGACGAGAAGCTGGTCTGCGTGCCGGTGGACGCGGTGTTCCCCTATTACTCCAACGTCGGCGGGCGCGGCGACGTGCCCGAGATCGTGTTCGAGCAGATCGAGCATTTCTTCACCCACTACAAGGATCTGGAGAAGAAGAAGTGGGTCCGCGTCGGCAAATGGGGCGACGCCGACGAGGCCAAGCAGATCACGCTGGAGGCGATCCAGCGTTACGACGATGCCAGGAAGAAGGGCGGGGACCCGCAGGACGCGGGCGAGGAACTTGGCCGGGAGGGCTGACGGGACATCGGCTCCCCTGCCCGTCGCCCCGGCGCCGGCCGGACGGCGGGCGGAGCGGTTCGATCGGCTTGCGCCATCGGCACGCAGGTGATCCCGGTCGGGTAAAGGCCGGTCGCGTGCCTCACCAAAGGCACGCCAGGGAGCGCGGTGCCGCCGCCGCACCGGGCCAGAACCGCCCCG
>NZ_CAHJWW010000327.1 GCF_903643035.1 Sphingomonas bacterium
GCCCGCCGCCGGCGGCCGCCCGGCCCGCGCGGAGGACGTCACCGCCGTGCGCTGGCGGCTTTCGACCCCGCTCGCCCCCGGCGGGCAGGGTGAGTTCGCCTTCCAGGGCGCCCTGAAGTGACCGCGTTCCCGTCCATCACCAGCGAAGGAGTAAAGATCATGTCCGCCACCAGGCTTCGGCGCCTGCTGCTCGCCGGAACGGCCGCGTTCGCGTCCACCGGCGTCGCCCAGGCGCAGGCCACGACCTCCGGCACCGCCGCCGGCACGGTCGTCAGCAACACGGCGCAGGCGAGCTTCACCGTCAACGGGACCGCTCAGACCGCGACGTCCAACACCTCGACGTTCGTGGTCGACCGCAAGGTCAACCTGACCGTGGTCGCCAACCCCGCCACCAACACGCAGGTCAATCTGGGCCAGGCGGGCGCCGTTCTGACGTTCCGGGTGACGAACAACACCAACGGCACGCAGGACTTCCTGCTGAACCCCGACCAGATCATCTCGACGGGCATCCTGCCGGGCACCGACAATTTCGACGCGACCAACCTGCGCGTCTTCGTCGATTCGAACGGCAACGGCGTCTACGATCCGGGCACCGACACCGCCACGTTCATCGACGAACTGCCCGAGGACGCGACCGCGACGGTGTTCGTCGTCGGCGACATCCCGACGACCCAGGCCGCGAGCCTCGCCTTCGTGTCGCTGCGCGCGACAGTGGCGGCGGGCGGGGCCACCGGCACGGTCGGCGCCGCGCTGGTCCCGACCGGGCTCGACGTCCTCAACCAGGATGCGACCATCGACGTCGTGTTCGCGGACAACGATTCGGACGGCCTCCTTGGCCCCGACATCGCGCGCAACGGCCAGGCACGCGCGTACCTTGCCTACGAGGTCGGCGCGCACACCGTGAACCTGTCGGTGGTCAAATCGTCGCAGGTGATCTCCGACGGCGTCAGCACGACCAATCCCAAGGCGCTGCCGGGCGCGATCGTGCAATATTGCCTCACCGTCACCAACAGCACGCTGCTGGTCCCGGCGAACGGCGTGTCGCTGACCGACGTGATCCCCGTCAACACCACCTATGTCCCGGGGTCGATCAGCGTCGGCGGCATCGGCGCCGCGGGCGCCTGCATCGCCAACGGCCTGCCGGTCGCGGACGACGGGTCGACGACCGGGCTCTACGGCGGATCGTACAGCGCGAACACCAAGACGGTGACCGCGACGATCCCGACGCTGGTGGGCGGCACGTCGGTCGCGGCGAGCTTCCGCGTCACGGTCAACTAGTCTCCGCCAGCCCCGAAAGGAACCGCGATCCCGGCGCGCCTCGCGCGCCGGGAAGCGACCCGCCATGCCCAACATCCGGCCTCTCCTACGCGCCGCAGCACTGCTGGCCGCACTATCGGGCGCCGGCCTCGCCGCGCAAACGGTGGTGTCGCACGTCACCAACACGGCCACGCTCAGCTTCGCCGGGCAGGTCGGGCGAACCAGCATCGCCTCCAACACCGTGTCGCTGGACGTCGCGCCCACGAAGCGGCCAACAGCCTTCACCTTCCACCTGCTGCCGACCGGTTACGAACTGACCGGGCTGAAGTGCGAGCAGAGCGCGGACGGGAGTGGCCTTACGGTCACGCCGGCGGTGATCGACGCCGCAACGCTGGCGCAATCGCCAGTCCTGGACACGATCGACACCCACACGCCATTCATCATCTCGCTCAACGACCCTGGCGACAACCGCGACCCGGCGGTACGCGAACGCATGCAGATCCAGGTCAAGATCAACGACAGAATTCAGATGTCGTCGATGGTCGAGACCGCCCCTGACAGCGGCGTCTTCGCCAGCGGCATCCCGGCCGGCGGCACCCGCCCCGAACTCGCCGCCTGCGATCCCACGCTGCAACGCGGCGCGACGGTGGCCGTGTCCCACGGCGAGGACCAGTACAGCTACTCCTCCTCGCTTTCGCTGCTGGTGGACCCCGCCGGTTTCGTGTTCGATTCGACCACGGCGGCGCTGGTGGACGGCGCGAAGGTGACGCTGCTCGACGCGAACGGCCAGCCGGCGACGGTGTTCGGCGACGACGGCGTCAGCCGCTATCCGTCGAGCATGGTGTCGGGCACGGCGGTCGTCGATGCGAGCGGCCGCACCTATCCCGCGATCCCGGGCCGCTATCGCTTCCCGCTCGCGGCGCCGGGCACCTACACGCTCAAGGTCGAACCTCCGGGGGCCTATGTCGCGCCCTCGACGCACGATCCGGCGCAGGTCGCCGCGCTGAAGGACGCGAACGGCCAGCCGTTCGTGCTGAACGCCGCCAGTTTCGGGGGCACGCTGACGCTCGCGGGCACCGCACCTTTCTATGCGGACATCCCGGTCGACCTCGCCGCCGCCGGTGCGGCGATCGGCCCGGCTCCGTCGCTCATCATCGCCAAGACCGCGTCGGTCCGCCAGGCGTCGCCCGGAGACTTCGTCCAGTACCGCCTCGATCTGTCGAACAGGGGCGCGGGCGCGGCGACCGGCCTGCACGTCACCGACGCGCTGCCCGCCGGGCTTGCCTATCGGCGCGGCTCCGCGCGGGGCGCGGCGGAACCTGCCGTCTCGGCGGATGGCCGGGCGCTCGACTTCACGCTGCCGTCGCTGGCGGCGGGTGCGTCGACCGTCGTGAGCTATGTCGTCGCCGTCGCCCCCGGCGCGCCGGTAGAGGCCGTCGGCGTCCAGCGTCCAGGCGTCCTTGTCGTCGAGCAGGTACGGGACGAGGCATTCGTCGATCACGCGCTGGCGGAGCGCCGCGT
>NZ_CAHJWW010000328.1 GCF_903643035.1 Sphingomonas bacterium
CCTTCCCGACGAACCGAGCGCCCGCGCGCTGGCGGCGGCGATCGGCGGCAGCGTCGAGCCGGCAGGCCGGGTCTGGCGCGTCCGCCTGGGACCGTTCGGGACGCGAGCGCAAGCCGAGCGCATGCGTGACGCCGCCGCCGCGCGTGGCTATGGCTGCGCCGCCGTCCTCGACGCCCACTGACGCCTTTCTCCACAATCACCGCAACGGGTGCCCGCCATGACCAGATCGTCCCGCCTGCCGACCCTTTCCATCCTTTCCGCCGTGCTGCTCGCGGTGCCAGGCCAGGCCGCCGCGCCCGCGTTCGACACGCCGGCGCCGATCGCCTTCATGCGGGACCTGTCGTCCGGCGCGGTGTTGTTCGCCAAGGACGCGGACAAGCGGATGCCGCCCGCCTCGCTCGCCAAGATGATGACGGTCTATGTCGCCTTCTCGCTGATCGCCGGCGGGCAGCTGAAGCTGAACCAGATGATCGATGTCCGGCCCGAGACGTGGAAACAGTGGCACGGTCCCGCCGCCGGCTCGACCATGTTCCTGTCGCCGGGCGAGAAGGTGAGCGTCGCCAACCTGTTGTACGGCATCATCACCCTGTCCGGGAACGACGCCTGCGTCGTGCTGGCGGAAGGCGTCTCGGGCACCGAGCCTGCGTTCGTCACGCAGATGAACGCGGCGCGCGACCGGCTGCACCTGACGGGCAGCAATTTCGGCACGTCGAACGGGTGGCCGGACAACGGCGTCACCTATGTCACCGCGCGCGACCTCGCCACGCTGGCGGCCGCGACGATCCAGCAATATCCCAAGCTCTACAAGCAGTTCTATTCGCGGCCCGACTTCACCTGGGGCAAGACGATGGGCGGCGCCGCGATCAAGCAGGACAATCGCGATCCGCTGCTCGGCCGGGTGGCGGGCGCCGACGGGTTGAAGACCGGCCATACCGAGGAGGCGGGCTATGGCTTCACAGGCTCGGCCGATCAGGGCGGACGGCGGCTCGTCATGGTGCTGGCCGGCCTCGGCAGCTTCAACCAGCGGATCGACGAGTCAGTCAAGTTCATGAACTGGGGCTTTCGCGCGTGGCAGCAGAAGATCGTCGTCGCCAAGGGCCGTCACGTCGACGACGCAGCGGTTCAGATGGGCGGCAGCAGCCATGTCGGGCTGACCGCGGGAGAGGACCTGAAGGTGACGCTGCCCGCCGGCGCGGTTCCGGTCATGCAGTCCAGGGTCGTGTACGACGGGCCGATCAAGGCGCCGGTCAAGGCCGGCCAGCACGTCGCCGACCTCGTGATCGATGCGCCCGGCCTGCCGCGGCAGACCTTGCCGCTGGTCGCGGAGGCGGATGTGGCGCAGGCCGGCTTCTTCGGGCGGGCATGGGCGGGGCTGACCTCGATCTTCGGCGGCTGATCCTGCGTGCCGGGCCGCTTCATCAGCCTTGAGGGCGGGGAGGGCGCGGGCAAGTCGACGCAGGCGCGCGCGCTCGCCGCCGCGCTCGGGCACCGGGGTATCGAGGCGGTCGTGACGCGCGAACCGGGGGGGAGCGAGGGGGCGGAGGCGATCCGCGCCCTCGTGCTGCAGGGCCGCGTCGACCGCTGGGGTCCGCGTGCCGAGACGCTGATGTTCGCCGCCGCGCGGGCCGACCATGTCGCGACGCTCATCCGGCCCGCGCTCGCGGCCGGATGCTGGGTGATCTGCGACCGGTTCCTCGATTCGACCAGAGCCTATCAGGGCGCAGCGGAGGGCGTGGACGACGCCGCGATCCTCGCGCTCCACGACTTCGGATCGCAAGGGTTGCTGCCGGACCGGACGTTCGTCCTCGACGTGCCCGTGGAGCAGGGCACCGCGCGGGCGATCGGGCGGGACGGGGCGGGGACCGACCGGTTCGCGGCGCGCGGGGCCGGTTTTCACCAGGCGGTGGCGCGCGGGTTCCGCACGATCGCGGACCGCGAGCCCGAGCGGGTGCGGCTGATCGATGCGTCGGGCGATGCCGCCGCCGTGACGACGCGGCTGCTGGCTGAACTCTCGGATTGGCTGGCATGAACGGGCTGTCGGGGCAGGATCGCCCGCGCGAAGCGTTCCTCGCCGCGATGGCGGGCGGTGCGCTGCACCACGCGTGGCTGCTCGCGGGGCCACGCGGGATCGGCAAGGCGACGTTCGCGCGCGCTGCGGCGCTGCGCCTGCTGGCGGAGGGCGCGGGCGAGGCGCTGCCGCCGGGGCTGGACGTACCGGCGGGGCACACCCGCTCGCTGGTGGAGGCCGGCTCGCATCCCGACCTTCGAACGCTCATGCGCAAAGCCAGGAAGAAGAAAGGGGAGGATGCCGACGAGGACGAGCCCGCACCCGGTCCGGTGGCGGAAGCCGACCTGGCGCGAAACATCGACGTGGGGCAGGTAAGGGCGCTCCTGCCCCTGTTCGGCAAGAGCCCGTCGCTCTCGCGACGGCGCGTGATCATCGTGGATGCGGCGGACGACCTGGAGTCAAGCGCCGCCAACGCGCTGCTGAAGGGGCTGGAGGAGCCGCCGGCAGGGACGGTGTTTCTGCTGGTCGGCCATCAGCCCGGCCGGCTGCTGCCGACGATCCGCTCGCGCTGCCGGCTGCTGCGGTTCGATCCGCTCGACGGCGCGGCGCTCGGCCGGGTGCTGGCGGACGAGCTTCCCGACGCGTCGCCGGCCGAGATCGACGCGCTGATGCGGGCGGGGGAAGGATCGCCGGGGCGCGCGCTTGGCTATGCGGGGCTGGACCTCGCCGCGCTCGACGACGCGCTCGCCGCCA
>NZ_CAHJWW010000329.1 GCF_903643035.1 Sphingomonas bacterium
CGGTCGACGGCATCGCCGTGCTGGCGGTGGACGCGCGGCTGCCGACCGACCTGCGGCCGCTGGTGGCCTACACCCATCCGCGAGATGGAACGCGAAACGGGCGCCGCCCGGCCGCCCGGCGCGCGTCGGTGGTGACGCCGGCGACCGGGCGCGTGCCGTCTCCACCCACGCGACCCCAGCGATGATCGTTCCGTTCCTGCGCCGGCGGCGGCCGATGCCAGTGGTCGATGCATCCAATCCGCTCCACCGGCTGCTCGACGACCACCGCCTTCCGTGGCGCACGCGTCGCGCGAAGGTGGAGGGGCAGCACGGCACCACCCGCGATCCGCTGTCCGCGCGCGACGTGGTGTTCCTGCGCGACGCCGTGCGCGCGCCCGGCTTCCTTCAGCCTTGGCGCGCCGACGTGTTCGACGGCTATGCGCCCGACCTCCCCGTCGTGCGTTTCGGCGCGGTCGCCTGGCACGAGGACGACGCCGACGCCAACCTGGGTCGCCTGGCCGCGCACTTCGCGGAACAGCTCGGCCCGGTCGCCCCGGCGCGCGAGTGGAACACGCTCGCCTGCCGCTGGCGGGCCGGAACCGCCTCGCTCGAGCTCAAGGTCTGGCCGCCGGCGTGGCAAACACCCGCTGCGCGCAACGACGCGCACGAGCGGGAGCCGAGGCTGCGCACCGCCGTGCAGGTGACGCTGCTGACCGGCTTCCGTCTCCCGCCCGACGAACGGGAACGCCGCTGGCTGTCCGGGTTCGGGCCGATCGCCGCCGTCACGCCGCTCATGTTAGCGACGGCCGAACGGATGGCGGACACGCCGCCCGCCGACGTGGAGCTGGAATATGCCCGCGATCCGGCCGGCGTCCCGCCCGCCGTCCATGGCCGGGTCGGCGCGCCGCCGCACGCGGAGGCGCTGATCCTGGCGACGCACCAGCTGTTCGTCGTGCGGCGCGCGGACCTGATCGGCTTCGACGTAACGCGGTCGCTCCCCGCCAAGGGTGGCGGCGGCTCCAGCCTGATCGTGCGGTGCCGCACGCCCTGCTCCGCCATGGCGTTCAAGAAGCTGCGGATCACCGATGATCCCGATCCCGATGGTGCCACCGCGCTCGGCCGCCGGCTCGCCGAACGGTTCGACCGGCCGTGCGATGTCGGCCGCTACTTCCTCGACGCATGAGGCCGCCCGATCCGGCCCGACGCACGGCCTTACCGCGCGGAAAGGCTCGCGTGCCCGGCCCGGCCCGCAGCCGTCAGGAAGCGCGCGAGCGACGGCCAGGGCATCAGGACATCGTCCGCGCACGCCTGGACCACGTGCGGCAGTTCGGGCCGGAAGGTGAGCCCGCGCCGGTCGAGGCCGATGTCCCAATAGTTCTCTTCAAGAAGCGCGTCACGGCACTCGGGCTCGACGTCGCCCGCCCTCGCGACGATCAGGCGGCGGAAGGCGGGCCGCACGGTGGGCGGCAGGTCCGCGCTCGCCTCGCGCCGGTCCAGCGCGGCATCGGTCAGCCAGTCGTGGAGCCGCACGGCCGCGCCCGTCGCGCGATCGAAGGTGACCGGCATCTCGGCGTTATTGGGATGCGCGCCGCCGCAGTCGTCGTCCTGCGTCAGCGCCGCGCCCAGCCAGCGCCGTGTGATCAGCGTCGGCGCCAGTGCCGCCGTCAGTTCCCCGTCCACGCCGTGCGCCTCCAGCCCGCTAATGATGCAGCCACGCCAATCCTCCCGCGCGCCCGGCACCTGCGCGCGCAGCCCGGCGTTGATCCGGCGGGTGGCGGGGTCGTCGCCGATCAGCGCGAACCCCTGCATCGACAGGTCGGGAAAGGCGGGCCCGGCCCCGAACACGAGCCGGCGGTAGTGAACGCCGTCCTTGCTCGCGGGCGTTTCAGCGATGCTCAGCGGTCGCCAGCGTGGGCCGTTGAACGCCTCGCTGCCGCACGGCGCTTCCCCGTCGTCCCCGCTCACGCGCGACAGGCGGAACGCGAGCGTGCGCCCGCCGTCCTGCCATGCGCCGGTCAGCCGGTCGCGGCCCACCTGCGCGAAGGTCCAGCGCGGCGCGGGCGGACCGCTCGACGAGGACCAGCCCTCCGTCCAGACCTTGCCCGTCCCTTGCTGCTCCAGCCGGATCGTGCGCAGCCTGGACAGGTAATAATATGATCCCATCCCGTCGCCCACGCCGTCTCGCTTCAGGCACGCGCGGACCGGCAGCGTCCCGATCGTCCCCTGCCAGACGCCCTGCCACGCCGGCGAAGGCGGATCGGGCGCGTCGGGCGGCGTGGACGTGCCCGGCAGCAGAATCGCGCCAAGCGCGAGGAGGCACGCCTTCACCGATCGTCGACCCGCGCCGCGCCCGCGCCGGGGTTTCGGTGCCGTGGTCATGCGGGCACCCGGGTCGCGCGCGGCCCGCCTGGCCCGGAGCTAGTTCGGTGAACCCTGCTCATTGCTCATCCCTCGCGGCCCGAGATTGATGGGGGACTTGTCGCCGGGATCGCGGGGCACGAAGATGAACTGATCTCCCACCAGCTTGTCCCCGTCGATGCGGTACGTGCCCGACACCATGTCGCCCGTGAGGATCACCTTGCCGTCGCTGACCTCGTAGCGGCCCGAGGCACCGGTCGAGAACGAGAAGCTGTCCTTGCCGAACGTGACCACCGCTCCCTTGAACGGCGCGTTGACGACATTGTAGGTTCCTGCCACCGATCTGGCACCGCAGGCAACAAGCAGTAGTGCCGACAGGCCCGCCCCCGCTAGTGCCACGGCCGCTCGTCTCGCCGA
>NZ_CAHJWW010000330.1 GCF_903643035.1 Sphingomonas bacterium
CGTGCGGCGCGAGCACGGCGGCAAAGCGCGGCCCCGCCTCCCCGATCGTGTAGGCGCGCGCGACATGGGGGAAGCCCGGCCGGCACGCGTCGAGGTCGTCGCCCTTGGCGCGCCCGCCGACGATCCAGTGGACGCGGGGGTAGGCGGCGAGCGCGGGGGCGGCGGATTCGGGGTTGGTGGCCTTGGAGTCGTTGACGTAGGCGACGCCAGCGACCTCGGCGATGCGCTCCATGCGGTGCTGGAGGCCGGGGAAGGTCTTTAGCGCGGTGCTGATTGCATCTTCATCCATTTCCAGTGCCGAGCAGGCAAGGATCGCATCAATCGCATTTTGTGCGTTGTGAGCGCCTTGTAATGCAGGCCAGTCCTTCTGGGTACTGAGATGGTCGCGAGAAGCAGTTTGGCCATGCTGGTCGAACGCGCCCCAGAGATCGTACGGATCACTGACGTTATCGTCGTAATTCGACCAGAAACTACACGGATGTGTTTCATAGAGAACGCGATACAGCCTCTCGCCTACCTCGGCGTGCCAGTTGACGATACCGATATGAGGTGGGCCCATCATCTTGAACAAGCGCAGCTTCGATGCCCGGTATTCGTCAAAGCTACCGTACCGGTCGAGATGGTCCGGGGTGATGTTAGTCAGCACCGCCACGTCGCAGTCTAGACTCTGCGTCAGGTCGAGCTGGTAGCTCGACAGCTCCAGCACGTAGACGCCCCCTTCCGGCAACGGCTCCTGCGCCAGGATCGGCAGGCCGATGTTGCCGCCCATCAGGCTCGGCATGCCCGCCGTCCGCAGGATGTGGTGGATCAGCGCGACGGTGGTCGACTTGCCGTTGGTACCCGTGACGCCGACCACCCTGTGCGGCGGCAATCCGCCGCGCGCCTGCGCGAACAGCTCGATGTCGCCGATGATCGGCACCCCCGCCGCCCGCGCGCGCGGGGCGAGCGGGTGGGTGTTGAGCGGCACCCCGGGGGAGAGGACGATCGCATCGAAGGCGGCGAGGTCGATGGTGGAGAGATCAGCGATCACCAGATCCTCCCCCGCCAGGGGGAGGTGGCGCGCCGCAGGCGTGACGGGGGGGGCGGACTCGGCAGGCGTCGGGGCGTCCTCCCCCTCCACCGCTGCGCGGTCCCCCTCCCCCTGGCGGGGGAGGAAAGGGGTGCGCCGCGCCTTGTCCGCGTCCCACGCGACCACGCTCGCGCCGCTCGCCACCAGCGCGGCGACCGTCGCCGCGCCCGAGCGCGCCAGGCCCAGCACGCCGTACCGCTTCCCCGCCCAGGCGCACGACGTAATCAACGCAGCTTCAGCGTGCTGAGCCCCGCCAGCGCCAGCACCAGCGCCACGATCCAGAAGCGGATGACGACGGTGGGCTCGCTCCAGCCGAGCTGCTCGAAATGATGGTGGATCGGAGCCATCTTGAACACGCGCCTGCCGGTGCGCTTGTAGTGGAACACCTGGATGATGACGGACAGCGCCTCGACGACGAACAGCCCGCCGATGATCCCCAGCACGATCTCGTGGTGCGCCACCACCGCGATCGTCCCCAGCGCGCCGCCGAGCGCCAGGCTGCCGGTGTCGCCCATGAACACCGCCGCCGGCGGCGCGTTGAACCACAGGAACGCGAGGCCCGCGCCGACGATCGCCCCGCAGAAGATCGCCAGCTCGCCCGCCCGCGGGACATGCGCGATGCCGAGGTAGTCGGCGAACTTCGCGTTGCCGACCAGATAGGCGATCAGCATGAACGCCACCGCCGCGATGATGACCGGCATGGTCGCGAGGCCATCCAGCCCGTCGGTCAGGTTCACCGCATTGCCGAACGCGACGATCGTGAAGGCGGCGAACACCGGAAAGGCCCAGCCAAGCTCCAGGTACAGGCGGTTCGTGAACGGCAGGTACAGATGCGTGCCGTCCTCCTGCATGATGATCCACGCCGCGATCAGCGCGACCGCGAACTCGCCCGCCAGCCGCGTCCGGCCCGAGATGCCCGCCGTCGTCGCCTTGCGGACCTTGTCATAGTCGTCGAGGAACCCGATCGCGCCGAACCCCAGCGTCACGAACAGGCATGCCCAGACGAACGGGTTGGTCAGGTCCATCCAGATCAGGATCGCGCACGCCATGCTGGTCAGGATCATGAGGCCCCCCATCGTCGGCGTGCCGCGCTTGGCGAGGTGGCTCTGCGGGCCGTCGGCGCGGATCGGCTGGCCCTTGCCCTGGCGCACGCGCAGCCAGCCGATGAAGCGCGGCCCGATCAGCAGGCCGATGGACAGCGCGGTCGCGACCGCCGCGCCGGTGCGGAACGACTGATAGCGGACCAGGTTGAGCAGGCCCGGAAAGCCGAGCCAGCGGGCAAGGAAATACAGCATTCTACGTCGTTCCCGCCCGATGCGCCTGCAACCCCGCGACGACGCGCGACAGCCCCACTCCGTTCGATCCCTTGACAAGCACCGAGTCGCCGGGCGCCAGCATCGCGCGGAGCTGGTCCAGCGCCGCTACGGCGTCCGCGACATGGACGCATCGCATCCGCCCGGCAAGCACATCGGCGAGCGGCGCCATCGCCTCGCCGACCAGCAGCACCGCCTCGACGCGCGCCGCCCCGATCGGCCCGGCGAGCGCGGCGTGATGGGCAGGCCCGGCCTCGCCCAGCTCGCGCATCTCGCCCAGCACGGCGAGGTGGCGGCCCGGCTCGTCGGCCAGCACGCCGAGCGTCGCGCGCATGGAGGCGGGGTTGGCGTTGTAGCTCTCGTCGATCAC
>NZ_CAHJWW010000331.1 GCF_903643035.1 Sphingomonas bacterium
ACGCCCGCGCCCGACCTGCCGGCCGACGACCCGGCCTGGGACCTGATCGCGCACGCGATCGCGCAGGCCTGCCACGCGCTGGTGCTGACGGGCGTGCCGCGCCGGATCGTGATCGGCGGCGGCGTGATGGTCGGCACGCCGCACCTGTTCCCGCGCGTCCGCCGGATGCTGCACGACAGCCTGGGCGGTTATCTCGCGACGGCGGAACTGGCGGAACTCGACAGCTACGTCGTTCCCCCGCGGCTGGGCGGACGGGCGGGTCCGCTGGGCGCACTGGTCCTCGCCCACCAGGCGCTGGAGAAGGGGACGCTTACCGGCCCTTAACCCTGTTCGCCTATGCGATGCCGATGAACGAGGCGACGAGAGGCGAGTCATGCGGATCCTGATCGTGGATGACGAGCCGGGCATGCACGACTCCTACCGCCGCAGCTTCGCGCCGGCCCCTGCCGACGCGGGCACGCTCCTGGCGATGGCGGCGGAGCTGTTCGGCGACGATGCGATGCCGTCGCACGACGCGGCGCCCGGCTTCGCGCCGACCCACTGCATGCAGGGGCTGGACGCGGTGGCGGCGGTGGAGCGGGCGCTGGCCGACGGCGATCCCTTCCCGGTCGCCTTCATCGACGTGCGCATGCCGCCCGGCATCGACGGCAAGGAGACCGCTCGCCGCATCCGCGCGCTCGACCCCGAGATCAACCTCGTCATCGTCACCGGCTTCTCCGACTTCTCGCCGCTCGAGATCAGCCGGGCCGCGGGACCGGCGGACAAGATCTTCTACATCGCCAAGCCGTTCGAGGTGGCGGAGGTCGTCCAGACCGCGACCGCGCTCGGCGGCCGCTGGGCGATCGACCGCGAGCTCGCCGCCGCCCGCGCGCGGCTCGCCGAGCAGGTGGTGCAGCTGGAGGAACAGGGACTGGAGCTCGCCGCGAACGAGAGCCGCGCGGTCCATATCGCCACCCATGATTCGCTGACCGATGCGCCCAACCGCCTCGCCTTCCAGCGCGCTCTCGCCGAGCGGGTCCGCCGGCCGGGCAGTTTCGCGGTGGCGATGCTCGACCTCGACCGCTTCAAGCTCGTGAACGACACGCTCGGCCATCTGGCGGGCGACGAGTTGCTGCGCGAGATGTGCGCGATCCTGGTCGGGACGGTGCCGAACGGCGGGCTGGTCGCACGGCTGGGCGGCGACGAGTTCGGGCTGATGTTCGACACGCCGGGCGACGAGGCCGCAGTGATGGCCTGCGAGCGGGTGGTGCACGCCTGCACCGGAACGGTGAAGCTCTTTGGCCATTCGGTGCAGGGCGGCGCATCGACCGGCGTGGTCGTCCGCACTTGCGAGGACAGCCGCGACGTCGTCGACCTGATGCGCCGGTCGGACCTCGCGCTCAACGACGCCAAGCGCGCGGGCCGCGGCGTGGTGCGGCTGTTCGACGAGAGCATGGACGAGAGCATCCGCTTCCGCCGCCGCGTCGAGAGCGGCCTCGGCCAGGCGATCGGCCGCGGCGAGCTCGCCCTTGCCTATCAGCCGATCGTCGCGCGCCAGGGACTGGACGTGGTGGGGTTCGAGGCGCTGCTGCGCTGGCATACCGACGAATACGGCCCGATCAGCCCGGCGACGTTCATCCCGATCGCGGAGGACAGCAACCTGATCCACGAGCTGGGCGATTGGGTGCTGCACGAGGCGCTGGCGGTGCTGCGCGACTGGCCGGGCCAGTATGTGTCGGTCAACTTCTCGCCCCGCCAGTTCCGGCGGCCCAATTTCGTCGGTCACGTGGTGGAGGCGGTACAGCGCGCGGGCGTCGAGCCCGCCCGGCTGCAGATCGAGATAACCGAGACCGCGATCTTCGACGACGCGGAGCGCGCGGCGGAGACGCTGTACCGGCTGCGCCAGATGGGGTTCCGCATCGCGCTCGACGATTTCGGCACCGGCTATTCCAGCCTCTACAACATCCGCAAGTTCGCGCTCGACAGCCTGAAGATCGACAGGAGCTTCATCGACGGCATGGGCCGGGAGCGCGAGTCGGCTGCGATCGTCCACTCGATCATCCATCTCGGCCAGGCGCTGGGGCTGGGCGTGATCGCGGAAGGGGTCGAGACGGAGGCGCAGGTGGCGTTGCTGCGCGCGGCGGGGGCGAGCCACCTCCAGGGCTATTACTTCTCGCGGCCGGTGCCCGCCGCGCAGGCACGCGAGCTTGCGACCAGGCGCTTCTCGGGCGACGAGGGGATGGTCGGCGGAAGGCACGGCTGATGGCCGCCGTCCTGCGGCGCTGGGACGCCGGCGCGCGCGCGCTGCGTCAGCCGCGGTCGCTCGGCGCCAAGCTGGTCCTGATCCTGACCGGCGTCGGCATCGTCGGCGCGCTGGGTATCACCGCGCTGCTCGCCAGCCTCATCATCCCGAGCTTCAACACGCTGGAGACGCGCTCGGTCGACGCGCACGTCGAGCGCACGCGCGCGGTGCTCGCCGAATATGCGGGCAAGGTCGAGAGCGCGGTGCGCGACTATGGCGACTGGAACGCCAGCTACGACTATATGGCGCATCCCGGCGCCGCGTTCGAGCGGGAGAGCTTCTCGCAGCTCGCGATGGCGAACCTGGGCGTCAGCGGCATGGCCTATCTCGCGCCCGACCGGCGTGTCGTGATGGCCCGCTGGATCGACGGCGGCGGCACGTCGCAGGATGCGGCCGCGCGGGACCGCTTCACGGACCGGCTCGCGCGGATCGACCTGTCGCGCGGCCTCGGCGCCCGCC
>NZ_CAHJWW010000332.1 GCF_903643035.1 Sphingomonas bacterium
ACGCCGGCGCCTTTCCCGTGGGCCTGCGCCAGCAGGCGAGCGCGGGCGAGGCGGCGGAGGACATCCTGCGCGTGGCGGCGCTGGGCGGCGCGGACGAGCGGTCGGTGCGTCTGGTGCGCGCGACGGACGGCGCGGCGCGGCTGAAGATCTATCGCAAGGGCGGCGCGCTGGCGCTGTCGGACGCGGTGCCGGTGCTCGAGAACTTCGGCTTCCGCGTGATCGAGGAGGCGGCGACCCGGCTGATCGACGACGAGGACCGCGCGACGATGCACGACTTCGCGGTCGAGGCGGACGCGAGCGCGGTCGACGCCGCGACGCTGGAGGGCGCGGTCGCCGCGGTGCTGGAGGGCCGGGCGGAGAACGATGCGTTCAACCGGCTGATCGTCGAGGCGGGGCTGTCCCCTGCGTCTGTCGTCCTGCTGCGCGCGTGGTTCCGCTACCTACGTCAGGCCGGGATGACCTATGGCATGGCGACCGTCGTCGACGCGCTGCGCCGCGCGCCGGCAGTCGTCGCCGCGCTGATCGACCGGTTCGCGGCGGCGCACGATCCCGCCGCGACGGGATTGATCGAGGAGGCGGACGCCGCCATCGCAGCCGGGCTCGTCGCGGTGGTCGCGCTGGACGACGACCGGGTGCTGCGGGCCTATCGCGACGTGATCGCCGCCATCCTGCGTACCAACGCGTTCGTCGCCGCGGGCGTGGAGGCGCTGGCGTTCAAGCTCGACAGCCACCTTGTCCCCGGCCTGCCCGCCCCCGTGCCGTGGCGCGAGATGTGGGTCTACTCGCCCCGCGTCGAGGGCATTCACCTGCGCGCCGGACCGGTCGCGCGCGGAGGGCTTCGCTGGTCCGACCGGCGTGACGACTTCCGCACAGAGATCCTGGGGCTGATGAAGGCGCAGCGCGTGAAGAACGCGGTGATCGTGCCGACCGGGGCCAAGGGCGGTTTCTATCCAAAGCAACTCCCTGTGCAGCGCGAAGCGGCGCTCAACGAAGGTACCGAGAGCTATCGCGTCTTCGTCCGCGCGTTGCTGTCGATCACCGACAACATCGTCGAGGGTCGCGTCGTCCACCCCGCCGGCATCGTGGTGCTGGACGGCGAGGACCCGTATTTCGTCGTCGCCGCCGACAAGGGCACGGCCACCTTCTCCGACGTCGCCAACGCGCTCGCGATCGAGCGGGGCTTCTGGCTGGGCGACGCCTTCGCCAGCGGCGGCAGCCACGGGTACGACCACAAGGCGATGGCGATCACCGCGCGCGGCGCATGGGTGTCGGTGCAGCGCCACTTCGCAGAGGCCGGCGTCGACGTGCAGGTGCAGCCGATCGCCGTCGTCGGCTGCGGCGACATGTCGGGCGACGTGTTCGGCAACGGCATGCTGCTGTCGAAGGCGATCAGGCTGGTGGCGGCCTTCGATCACCGCCACATCTTCCTCGATCCCGCACCCGATCCCGCCATGAGTTGGGCGGAGAGAGCGCGGCTGTTCGCGCTGCCGCGATCGTCCTGGGCGGACTATGATCCGGCGCTGATCTCGCCGGGCGGCGGCGCGTGGGCGCGAACCGAAAAGGCGGTCCCGCTCTCGCCGCCGGTGCGAGCGATGCTGGGCGTGGCGGCGACCGAGCTAGAGCCCGCGGCGCTGATCGCCGCGATCCTGCGCGCGCCCGCCGACCTCCTCTGGTTCGGCGGCATCGGCACCTACGTGAAGGCGGCGGCGGAGAACAACGCCTCCGTCGGCGATCCCGCCAACGATCGCCTGCGCGTCGATGCCGAGCAGCTGCGCGTGCGCGCCGTCGGCGAAGGCGCGAACCTCGGCCTCACGCAGGCGGCGCGCATCGCCTTTGCCGGGCGGGGCGGACGGATCAACACCGACTTCATCGACAACTCGGCGGGCGTCGACTGTTCGGACCACGAGGTCAACATCAAGATCGCGCTGAACCGCGAGGTGGCGGAGGGCCGGCTCGACTGGGATGCGCGCAACGAGCTGCTGGCGAGCATGACGGACGAGGTCGCGCATCTGGTGCTGGAGGACAACCGCCTTCAAACGCTCGCCCTGTCGATCGCGCAGGCCGAGGGCGCGAGCGCGGTGCCCAGTCACGTCCGTGCGATCGAGGTGTTCGAGGCGTCGGGCCGGCTCGATCGCGCGGTCGAGGGGCTGGCCGGCAACGAGGAACTGCTGCGCCGCGCCGCCGACGGTCCCGACGGCGGAGGCGGCCTGACGCGTCCCGAGCTCGCGGTGCTGCTCGCCACGGCGAAGCTCGCGTTGCAGGATGCGATCGAGACGGGCGGCGTGCTGGGTAGCGATCCGGCGTTGCTGGCGGACCTGCACGCCGCCTTCCCGGCGGCGATGCGCGAGCGGTACGGCGACGCGATCGACGCGCATCGGCTGCGGTCGCAGATCGTCGCGACGAAGGTCGCGAACCGGATCGTCAACCGGATCGGCCTGCTGCATCCGTTCGAGCTGGTGGAGGAGGAGGGCGCCGCGCTGGGCGACATCGCCGGCATGTTCGTCGTCGCCGAACGCCTGCTCGGCCTGCCTGCGCTATGGGCGCAGATCGAGGCGACCGCGATGCCCGAGGTCGCACGGATCGCGTTGTTCGACGAGGTGGCGCAGGCGACGCGCAGCCACGTCGCCGACCTGCTGCGCGTGACGCGCCCCGGCACCGGCCCCGGGGCGGTGCTCGCGCGCCTGGAACGCGGCGTCGCGGTGCTGG
>NZ_CAHJWW010000333.1 GCF_903643035.1 Sphingomonas bacterium
CAGGCCGCGCCGCAGGGCGCCGTCGCGCCCGAGGCCCTGAACTGGCACGGCGATGCCTCCGCGCCGGATATCAGCGGCGTGTGGGTGCGCGTCGACGGTCCCGCCGGCGCCGGCAGCAAGGAGGGCTGGGCGCCCTGGACCCCGCCGTTGAAGGGCGCGTTCGCCGACACCTGGAAGAAGCGGGTGGCCGATACCGCCGCCGGCACGCGGACCGACGATCCGATACGCAGTTGCCTGCCGCCGGGGATGCCGCGCTTCATCACCGGGACCAACGGCCCGATGCTCATCCTGCAGACGCCGGGCCGGGTCATGCTGTATCGCGACGGCATTCCGGTGCGCCGGGTGTGGCTCACGCCCGCCGCGCTGCCTGCGCCCAAGGATCTGGAGAGCTTCTCGAACGGCAACGCGATCGGCCGTTACGAAGGGTCCGATCTCGTGACGCAGATCTCCGGCATCAAGGATCAGCCGATCGACGGCACGGGCGTGCCGCATAGCGACGACCTCAAGATCTCCGAGCGGTTCCACCGGGTGGACGCCGGCACGCTCACGGTGAAGGTGACGTTGACCGATGCCACCGCCTACAGCCGGCCGATCGTGTCCACTGTGACCTATCACCTGCTGAGCGATCGGACATGGGAGCCGCACGAGTTCCTGTGCACGCCCAACACGAACTTTTCGCCGGACAAATACGTGCATTGAGGCCGGCGCGACCGCCCGCGACGCTCGCCGGCGGGCGCGATCGGGGCGCGAGCAATGTGGAACCGAGTAGAGGAAGACCGATGACCAAGAAGATCCGCATCATCACCATGCTGGCCGTGCTCGCCACGCCGCTGCCGGCCGTGGCGCACCATTCGTTCGCGATGTTCGACAAGACGAAGGAAGTCGTTCTGAAGAACGCCGTCGTGAAGGACTGGCAGTGGACCAGCCCGCATACCTGGCTGTACGTCGTGGTGCCCAACGGAACCGGCAATCCGGAGAAATACTCCATTGAAGGCGGCAACCCCGGCCTGATGCGTCGCGAGGGCTTCGCCAAGGGTTCGATGGCACCGGGCGACAAGGTGACGATCTATGCGGCCCCGCTGCGCAGTGGGGACAAGGGCGGCAGCCTGAACGCCGTCGTGCTGACGAACGGCAAGATGCTGGGCGAGCGGATGAAGCCCGGCGCGTAACGACGAAGAAACGAAGCGCCGAACCGGCGGCTTGGGTACAAGGGGAGGGCAGGATGGCCATCAGACGCATATTGACCGGGCTGGCTGGCCTGGCCGCTCTTGCCGCGCCCATGCCGCTGGCGGCGCAGGACGCGGGCACGGCATGGCCGCCCGCGGGAGTGTCCTATTATGGCGACCCGGCGGTTCCGGACGTATCGGGGTTGTGGATGGGTACGGCGATGGGCATCCCGGGACAGGGGGTCATCAACAACACCGGCCAGACCGCCGACGGCCGCCCGCCCAACTATCTGGCGCCGTGGCCGCTCCCCTATGTGCCGGCGTTCAAAAAGATGTCGGACGAGCGGGTCGCCCTTGCCAAGACCGGCAAGCAGACGGGCGACACGGGCTCGCGCTGCCTGCCGTTCAGCCTGCCGTTCCTGATCCTGTCCGAGAACTTCCCCAGCGAGGTGGTGCAGACGCCGGGCGCGGTGATGGTCTTCTTCTTCAGCGCCATGCCGACGGTGATCTGGACGGATGGTCGCGGTCATCCAAAGGATCTCAAGCCGAGCTACAGCGGCCATTCGATCGGCCACTGGGTCGGCGACACGCTCTATGTCGACACGGTCGGCCTGCGCGGCGACACGCCACTGGAAACGCATTTCGATCCGCACAGCGACAAGCTGCACTTCACCTGGACCATGCAGCACGTCGCCAAGGACAGGATGCATGTCCATGTGACGCTGTTCGACGATGGCGCCTTCACCGAACCCGTGGAGAGCACCGATATCTGGGCGCGGAAGAACGAGCGCAAATGGGCCTTGCTGGACGACGCATCGTGTTTCGAGAATGCGTCGGGGATCAGCGCCAACGCCAAGCCTCCCGAGGAAGGCTTCCTGAAGTTCTGACGACGGATCGCAGGATACGCGAACAGGGAAGGGCCGGCGTGGGCGCGTCCGCGGCCGGCGGAACCGGCGCCTGGGACCGGCGGTACGAATGGCGCGCGGTGTTGCTGCTGACCGTCGGTTTCGGCTTGGTCGGCCTTGACCGCTGGGTCATCGCCGACCTGGCCGGTCTGCGCTCGTCGACCATGGTGCGGGATCTGGCGCTGCGGCCTCAGGACGTCGGCAACCTTGTCGCCGCGCTCGGCATCGCGTGGGGCGTGTCGTCGCTGTTCATGGGCAATCTGTCCGACGTGTTCGGACGCAGGCGGGTCATCGTGCCCTCGCTGGTGCTGTTCTCGTTGCTGTCGGGCCTGTCGGGGCTCGCCGGTACGTTCGCCGCGATGCTGGCGTGCCGGATCATGATGGGGCTGTTCGAGGGCGCCTTCTGCCCGTCGAGCTTCGCCGCCGTCGCCGAAGCCTCGCTGCCCCGGCGGCGCGGCGGCAATCTGGGGTTCCAGCAGAGCGCCTTTGCGCTGTTCGGCCTTGGCTTCGGGCCGACGATCGCGGCCTTGCTGCTCGGCTCGATGAGCTGGCGCTGGGTGTTCGCGATCGTCGGCATCCCGGGCCTGATCGTCGCCCTGCTCGCCGCCCGCACGATCCGCGAGCC
>NZ_CAHJWW010000334.1 GCF_903643035.1 Sphingomonas bacterium
CGGGCGGCTCGTTCACCTTCACCGGCGACGGTCGCGCCTGGAGCCCCAGCCGGTGCGCCTTGCCGATCACCGCGTTGCGGCTGACGCCACCCAGCGCCTCGGCGATCTGGCTGGCGGTCTGGCCCGCTTCCCACATCTTGCCCAGCGCCTCGATGCGCTCGTCGGTCCAGGTCATCATGTCGCACTTCCCACATCGTCCGGCCCGAACCGGCTGGCCAAGCGGACGTCCAGCGCGTACCCGGACCGCGATGAGCAGCCAGCCCCCGATCGGCGACGCCCCTTCCACGATCCGAAACGCGTCGGCCGTCCGAAACGCCCCCGGTGTGCCGGTGATCCGGCAGGTCAACTGGGGCGGTCTTCGAACGCTCTATGTGAAGGAGGTGCGCCGGTTCTTCAAGGTGCAGCTCCAGACCGTCTGGGCGCCCGCGATCCAGACGCTCCTGTACCTCGTCGTCTTCACCACCGCGCTCGGCGGGCGCGGCGCGGTGCACGTCGGCGGGGCGGAGGTGCCGTTCCCCGACTTCGTCGGCCCGGGCCTGATCGTCATGGGGATGATGACTGGCGCCTTCGCCAACGCCAGCTTCTCGCTGCTGGTCGGCAAGATCCAGGGGACCATCGTGGACTATTTGATGCCGCCGCTGTCCAGCGCCGAGCTGATCGCCGGGCTGGCCGGCGGCGCCGTCACCCGCGCCTTCTGCGTCGGCGCGGCGGTATGGGCGGTGATGCTGGTGTCGCCGGGCATCCACGTCGCGCCCGTCCATCCGCTGGTGGCGCTGGGCTTCGGGCTGACAGGATCGGTGTTCCTGGCGTTCCTGGGGCTGCTGACGTCGATCTGGGCGGAGAAGTTCGACCACGCCGCGGTCGTCACCAACTTCGTCGTCGGGCCGCTGACGCTGCTGTCGGGGACCTTCTATTCGGTCGACCGGTTGGCGCCCGCGTTCAGAATAGCTAGCCATTTCAACCCTTTCTTCTACATCATCTCCGGCTTTCGCTATGGCTTCCTCGGCATCGCCGACTCGTCCGTCGGCATCGGCGCGGGCGTGACGATTGGGGTCGACGTCGTGCTGGGGCTGACCTGCTACATGCTGATGAAGCGTGGCTGGAAGCTGAAGAACTGACCGGCGTGCGCTGGCTGGCGATCGCTCTCTGGCTGACGTTGACGACGATACCGGCCGTGGCGCAGACGACGGCCGGGCCGACGCTCCCCTCGCGCGTCCGCCAGCTGGTGCCGCTGCTCGCCGGCCGCGACGTGCCCGACTATCTGGCGCCGGCCTTCACCGCGCAGGTGAGCCCGGCGCAGCTGGCCGCCGTCACCGCTCAGCTGCGCGAGACGCTGGGCGAGCCTGACGCGATCGTCGCGACGAGACCCGACTCGGCCTGGAGCGCGACGCTGACCGTCGGCTATGCGCGCGGTACCGCGACGGTCCGCATCGCGCTCGACCCGATAGCCGAGCACCGCGTCGTCGGCCTGCTCGTCACCGGCACGACGCAGGCGAACGACACCCTCGAACGGCTGACGGCGGACTTCCGCGCGCTTCCCGGCAGCGGCGGCTTCGGCATCTATCGGCTGGGCAGCGGAGCGGGCGGGGGCGATCCGGTGCCGCTGGCGCAATGGCGCGGCGAGGCCGGGGCGCCGGTCGGCTCGTCGTTCAAGCTGTGGCTGCTCGCGGAAGCCGTGCGTCAGGTGGCGGCGGGCCGGCATCGCTGGACGGACGTCGTGCCGCTCGGCGCACCCTCCCTGCCGTCGGGCATCACCCAGAACTGGCCCGCGGGCACGCCGATGACGCTCCAGGGCCTTGCCACGCTGGCGATCTCGATCAGCGACAACACCACCGCCGACACGCTGCTCCGCGTGCTCGGGCGGGGCCGGGTCGATGCGCTCGCCACACGGCTGCGCTGGTGCGAGCCCGGGCGCACATTGCCCGTGCTGTCGACGCGCGAGGCGTTCGCGATCAAGCTCGACCCGGCGCTCCGGGCCGCGTGGCTGCGCGGCGACCGCGATGCCCGGATGCGGCTGCTCGCGGACGACGCCGCGACCATCGAGGCGGCGCCCCTGCCCGCCGAGGCGTTCGCAGGCGGCGCGGTCGCGGCGGAGACGGTGGAATGGTTCGCAGCGCCGGTCGCGATGGCGCGCACGCTCGACTGGCTGAGGCTGCACGGCGACGCCGCCGCGCAGGCGATCATGGGCGTCAACCCCGGCACCGATCCGGCGACCAGCGGGTTGTTCGACCGCATCGGCTTCAAGGGCGGGTCGGAGCCGGGCGTCGTCGCGATGAACTGGCTGGTCCGCACGAAGGATGGCCGCTGGCTGGCGGTTGCGGGGAACTGGCACGGCGACGCGGTGAAGCCGCTGACCTTCGCGACCCTGATGAACCGCGCGCTGGCGCTGGCGGCCAGATGATCCCGGCCCGCTCGCGCGGAAGCGGAAGGGAAAGCGGGCCGGCACAGCCGACAGCAAGCTAGGACGTCAGCGCGTCGACCAGCGCCTGCACCTTCTTCTGGCGCCATTGCGGCAACGGGGCGACCAGCCAGTAGCCAAGCCGCGACGGCGTCGGCGATCCCAGCGCCGTCACCCGCGCCTCGGCCAGATCGCGCCGGGCCAGCATCTCGGGCACCGTCGCCCGGCCCAGCCCCTGCGCCGCCGCGTCGATCGCTAGGCCGGCGTCGGCG
>NZ_CAHJWW010000335.1 GCF_903643035.1 Sphingomonas bacterium
GCCGCCGCGGTAGGGGCGACCGCCGTCCTGCGGCCCGCCGCCGTGTCCGCCATCGTGTCCGCCGTTCTGTCCCGCGTCCTGCCCGGCGATGGCCGCCGATGCGGTCACTGGCGCCAGCGCGCCCACCGCGAGCAGGCCGCCCATCGCCAGCCCCAGCATCCCGTTCCTCGTCATGTTCCCGGTCCTCGTCCTGTTGCTCGTCGCGTTCCCGTTCCCGTACCTGGTCATCGCCCGCTCCCGACCGGCGCGGCCCCATCGGCGGGTCCGCCATGCGATCGGTCTGGCCGAGTCGGGCTGATCGGGGGCTGAACCCTTTCGTCAGCGGAATGAAAGCCGCGCACCGGTCGGGAGCCCGTCACCGGGGAGGAGGGGAGGACGGGGGCGGGGGGCGCGAGCGCGGGCACCATCCGGGCGGCGTCGGCGGGATCGATGCCGGGGCGGGCGCCGATCGGCAGCACCTCCTGCCCCGCCATCGCGCGGCCGGCGCGACCGATCGCCGCCACCAGCCGGGGATGGATGCCGCAGCGGCACAGGTTGGTCAGGCCCTCGCGGATCTTCGCCTCGGACGGGCTTGGATCCTTGCGCAGCAGGACGGCGGCCGCCATCACGAAGCCGGGGATGCAGAAGCCGCATTGCGACACGTTGTCGGCGATGAAGGCGAGCTGGACCGGATGCGCCCGCTCGCGCGACAACCCCTCGATCGTCGTGACCTGGCTCCCCTCGATCGCGCCGATCGCCACCTGGCACGAGCGCACGGCCTCGCCGTCGACATCCACCGTGCAGGCGCCGCACTGGCCGGTGCCGCAGCCGTATTTCGCCCCGGTCAGGTTGGACGCGTCGCGCAGCGCCCACAGCAGCGGCGTGGCCGGGTCCATCCGATATTCGACCGGCTGGTCGTTGACGATGAAGCGGGTCATCCCCGATGGGTAGCGCCTCCAGCCGTCCCGATCCACCCGGATCGCGGGCGCTGTCGCCGGACCCCGACCGGACCCCGACCGAACCCCGATCAGAACGCCGCGATCCCCGTGATCGCGCGGCCCAGGATCAGCGCATGGACGTCCGCCGCGCCCTCGTAGGTGCTGACCGTCTCAAGGTTCATCAGGTGGCGCATGACGTGGTATTCGCCAGAGATGCCGTTGCCGCCGTGCATGTCGCGGGACATGCGCGCGATGTCGAGCGCCTTGCCGACGTTGTTGCGCTTGACGATCGAGACCATCTCGGGCGCGAACCGCCCCTCGTCCATCAGCCGCCCGACGCGCAGCGACGCCTGGAGCCCCAGCGCGATCTCCGTCTGCATGTCGGCGAGCTTCTTCTGGTAGAGCTGCCGCCCGGCCAGCGGGGTCCCGAACTGCCGGCGGTCGAGGCCGTATGTCCGCGCGGCGTGGAAGCACGCCTCCGCCGCGCCCAGCGCGCCCCAGCTGATGCCGTAGCGCGCCCGGTTGAGGCAGCCGAACGGGCCTTTCAGCCCCTGGACGCCGGGCAGCAGCGAGTCGTCGCCCACCGCCACCGCGTCCATCAGAATTATGCCGGTGACGGACGCGCGCAGCGACAGCTTGCCCTCGATCCTGGGCGTCTCCAGCCCGCTCGCCCCGCGTTCCAGCACGAAGCCGCGGATCGCGCCGCCATGCGCGTCCGACTTCGCCCACACGACGAAGACGTGCGCGATCGGCGCGTTGCTGATCCACGTCTTGGCGCCCGAGAGGACGTAGCCGCCGTCGACCCTGGTCGCGCGCGTCGTCATGGCGCCGGGGTCGGAGCCGGCGTCGGGCTCCGTCAGGCCGAAGCAGCCGATCCATTCCCCCGACGCGAGCCGGGGCAGGAACCTGCGCCGCTGCTCTTCCGAGCCATAGGCGTGGATCGGGTACATCACGAGACTGGACTGCACGCTCATCATCGAGCGATAGCCTGAGTCGACACGCTCCACCTCGCGCGCCACCAGGCCATAGGCGACATGACCCGCGCCGCCCCCGCCATGGTCGACGGGGATCGTCGGCCCCAGCAGGCCGAGCGCGCCCATCTCGGCGAAGATCGCAGGATCGCTATGCTCGTCGCGGAACGCCTCGACGATGCGCGGCGCCAGCCGGTCCTGCGCATAGCGGCGCGCGGCGTCGCGGATCATGCGCTCGTCGTCGGTCAGCTGTTCGTCGAGCAGGAACGGATCGTCCCATTCGAAGCGCGCGGTGCCCGTCATCGTCCGTCTCCCGCCGCCCGCCCGCCGCCCGTCGTCGCCGCCCGTGGCTGCCCGTCGCCGCCCCATGTACCTTATGGTGATTGCCCCCGCCGCCGCCAGGGGGCAGGCCGGGGCATGACCGCGATCCGTTCCCGCCGCAGCGCGCTGTTCCTGCCCGCCTCCAACCCCCGCGCGATCGCCCGCGCGCGCGACGTCCCCGCCGACGTCGTGATCCTCGACCTGGAGGACGCGGTGGCGCCCGAGGCGAAGGCGGAGGCGCGGGCCGCGGCGGTGGCGGCGGCGCAGGAGGGGTTCGGCGACCGGGAGCTGGTGATCCGCGTCAACGCGCTCGACACGCCATGGGGCGCGCACGACCTCGCGGCCTGCGCCGGCGTCGCGGACGCGGTGCTGGCGCCCAAGATCACCGGCCCCGACGACGTCGCGCGCTATGACGCGGGGCTGGCGGGCGGGGC
>NZ_CAHJWW010000336.1 GCF_903643035.1 Sphingomonas bacterium
CGGCGTCGGGCTGGTCGACCTCGACGCGCGGGTGGTCGGGCGCGGCGGCGCATACCAGGTGAACGCGACCGGCGGGACGAGCTACGGCCCGTTCACCGCCGACGTGCTGGTGCGCCCCAGCCCGACGCTGTCCGCCGACATCCACCGGATCGTGTTCGCGGGCATCACCGCCAACGGCCGGGTCGCGGCCACCGCGGCGGGGCCGTTCGCGGGCCGGCTCGCCTTCGTCGGCTCCGGGCTGACCGGCGACGTCCTCCTCGCGGCGCAGGGCAGGTACCAGCGCGCGGACGTCGCCGCGCGCGCGTTCCAGGCGCATGTCCCGGGCGTCGCGGGCTTCACGCTCGGCCGGGGCATCGTGAACGCGAGCTTCGTGAACCTTCCCACGGCGCCGCAGATCGTTGCGGACGCGCAGGTCGCGGACCTCCACTACGGCCCGACGGTGGTGCAGACCGGCCGCGTCAAGGTGAACTATGTTGGCGGCCGCGGCACCGCGCAGGCGCTGCTGACCGGCGCCAACAACGGCGCGGCGTTCCGCCTGGCCACCAACGCGACGCTGAGCCCGACCGACTATCTCATCGCGCTGAAGGGCATCGCCAACGGCATCAACCTGCGCACCGGCGACCCCGCGCGCATTCATGTCGCGGGCGGCGTGTACCGCCTGTTCCCGACCCGGATCGTGTTCGACCATGGCGCGGCGCGGATCGCGGGCAGCTATGGCCACGGGCTGACCGCGCAGGCGCGGCTCGACACGCTGGACTTGTCCGCCGCCAACGCGCTGATCCCGAACCTTGGCATCGGCGGCACCGCGACCGGCAGCCTCGACATCGCGCAGGCGACGCCCACCGCACTTCCCACCGGGACCGCGCGCGTGGCGGTGAGCAACTTCACGCGCAGCGGCCTTGCCGCCACCTCCGAACCCGTCGACGTCGTGTTCGCCGGCGACCTTGGCCAGGCGGGCGCGCAGGCGCGGGCGCTGGTGAAGCGCAACGGCACGCCGGTCGGGCGGATCGTCGCGAACCTCCAGCCGATACCGGCCGGCGCTTCCTACGCGTCGCGGCTGCTCGCCGCGCCGCTGTCGGGCGGCATCCGGTACAACGGGCCGGCGGGCGTGCTGTTCAGCCTCGCCGCATTGCCGCAGCAGCAGCTGGCGGGCGCGATCGCGATCGCGGCGGACTTCGGCGGGCGGTTGCAGGCGCCGGTGCTCAACGGCCAGATCCGCGCGGACAACCTGACCTATGACAACGAGGCCTATGGCACGCGATTGTCGAACATGCGGATCGGCGCGCACTTCAACAACGACCGGCTGACGCTCGACACGTTCACGGCCAGGGCCGGCGACGGTACGGTCGACGCCAGGGGCACCGTCGGCCTCGCCGCCGCGCTGGGGTTCCCGATCGACGTGACCGCGACCCTGAACAAGGCGCAGCTTGCGCGGAGCGACTCGCTGGGCGCCACCGCGTCCGGGCAGGTCCACGTCACCAAGACGCTGAACGACGGCCTGATCCAGGGGACGATCAACGTCGAGGACGCGCGCTACGCGATCATCCGCCAGGGCGCGGCGGAGGTGCCCGAGCTCACGGGCGTCCGCCGGAAGAGCGACATCGGCAGGACCGCCGCCGCCGCCGCCGACAAGCCTAGCGTGTTCAAGCTCGACCTCCACCTCATCGCGCCCGGCCAGGTGTTCGTGTCGGGCATGGGCCTCGATTCGGAATGGATGCTCGACATGCACGTCGGCGGCACGTCGGCCGCGCCCGCCGTCACCGGCAGGCTGCAGGTCGTGCGCGGCACCTACACGTTCAACGGCAAGCGGTTCGAGGTCAACCGCGGCATCGTCACCTTCCACGGCGGCCCGTTGTCCGATCCGGACATCGACCTTCAGGCGACGACCGTCACGTCGGACATCACCGTCGTGCTGAACGTGACGGGCACCGGCCAGCATCCGCAGATCGCGTTCACTTCCACGCCCGCGCTGCCGCAGGACGAGGTGCTGAGCCGGCTGCTGTTCGGGACCAACCCCGCGGACCTGTCGGCGACGCAGGCGATCCAGCTCGCCGCCGCGCTGAACGGCCTGCGCGGGTCGAGCGGGGGCGGGCTCAACCCGCTCGGCAAGCTGCGCTCGGCGACCGGGCTCGACAAGCTGGGGCTGGTCAGCGCCGACGCGGCCACCGGGCAGAAGGCGACGGGGCTCGCGGCGGGCAAGTACATCACGCGCAACATCTATGTGGAGATCATCACCGACGCGCGCGGCTTCACCGCGACCCAGCTGACGATCGCGCTGACGCGGTCGCTCAGCCTGCTGTCGGCGGCGGGATCGCAGGGCGGGTCGAACGCCAGCCTGAAGTTCTCGAAGCGGTACTGATCGGGCGCTGGCGGGCAGGATGGGGGATCGTGCCGTAACGGCACGGGTACGCCCCGCCGGCGATCCCCGGCCGCGAGGCGCCGCGCGTTAACCCCGAATGAGGCTTGCCGCGACGGGGCGGCGGTCGCAGCCCGGCGCGCGAAAGGATCGCCCACCATGCGCCGACCCCTCGTTCCGATCTCGCTCGCGCTGCTGGCCGCCGAGCAGGATCGCGCGCCGCGTGAAGCTGTCGGCCTGACTCTGCGCCGTCGCCAGCCGGTGCCTGCGCACCGATCTCATCGGG
>NZ_CAHJWW010000337.1 GCF_903643035.1 Sphingomonas bacterium
CTGACGCGATCGTGCGGGGGTGGGGACCGCGTCAGGTTCCGGCGCGACCGGGGGAGCCTCTCCCGCCAGCGCGCCGACATCGATGAAGCGGGTGCACGCCTGCCGGAACGCCTCGGGCGCGCGGCTCGTGCCAAAGCCGTACACCGGAACGCCGTCCTGCCGGATCCGCATCGCCAGTGGCATGAAGTCACTGTCCGATGACATGATACCGAAGCCCTCGACGCGCCCGCGGAACAGGAGGTCCATCGCGTCGATCGTCATCTTCATGTCGGTTGCGTTCTTGCCCTTGGTCAGGTCGAACTGCTGATGCGGTTCGATCCCGTGGCGCAGGCTCATGTCGCGCCAACCCTTCAGCGCGGGCTTGGACCAGTTGCCGTACACCCGCCGGACGTTGACGGTGCCAAGCTCCGCCAGGACGGTCAGAACGGGATCGATCGCATGCCAGGAGGCATTGTCACCATCGATGAGGAGGGCGACGTTTCGGGTGGCGGATGGCTCGGACATCACCGGACCGTCGCCGCTGCGGCCCGGCTGGTCAAGCCGGACCGCAGCGGCAATCAGCGGCGGTTCGGCCCCCGATCGCTAGGATAGGCCTGGGCGTTGGCGATGTCGTCCTGCTTCTCGGGCCGGACGTCCGCCTCCGGATCGCTCACTTCCCGGATCAGATCGGCCTTGGAACCGATGTCGGTCTGAAGATGGCCGCCGCCGCTTCCGGCAACCGCTGACGGGTCGGCATCTTTGACCATCGCCTCGATCAGCTCGTGGTCGTCATGCTCTCGCGCGGTGGTGGTGCGTGGGTTTTCCATGGTGTTCTCCTTGTGAGACACCAACCGGCGAGCATCCGCACGCGTTCCTCACGCGGAGGGATAGACGATGGCGATCACCTCGTATTCGCGCTCGCCGGCGGGCAGCTCGACACGGCGCAGGTCGCCTATCGCCGCGCCGCGAAGCGCGCGGGCGATCGGCGCGTTCCAGCCGATCCGCCCGGCGCCCGCGTCGGTCTCGTCGTCGCCGACCAGCGTCACCACCCGCTCGCGTTCGGTCTCGTCGACGATCGTCACGCAAGCGCCGAACCAGACGCGAGTGCGGTCGGCCGGTGCGGCCGGATCGATCACGCTCGCCGCCTTCATCCGCCGCGACAGCCAGCCGAGCCGGCGATCGATCTCGCGCAGCCGCTTCTTGCCATAGAGGTAGTCGCCGTTCTCCGACCGGTCGCCGTTGCCCGCCGCCCAGGAAACCGTCTCGACCAGCGCCGGGCGCTCGCCCGCGAACAGCTCGTGGTACTCGGCCTGCAGCGCGGCATAGCCCGCCGGACTGATGTAGTTGGGGTCATCCACGTCAACCCGGTCGCCGGCCCAGATACCAGCTCAGCCGCGCTGATCCCCGACTATGCGAGTGGACGGGGTAGGCGAGGTCGTAGACGACGGCGTTCTCCAGCACGCGCTGGACGTAGTTGCGCGTCTCGGAAAAGGGGATCGCCTCCACCCAGTCGACCGGGTCGATCGCGCCGGTGCGCGGGTCGCCATTGGCCGCCAGCCACTTGTTCACGTTGCCCGGCCCTGCGTTGTAGGCGGCGATCGCGAGCGGATAGCTGCCGTACAAGGTGTAGATACGGTCGAAATAGCTCGCGCCGAGCTGGACGTTGTAGCCGGGGTCGACCAGCGAGCCGGGGCTCCAGCCCAGTCCCAGCCTGCTCGCCTCACCCTTCGCGGTGCCGGGCATCAGCTGCATCAGCCCGCGCGCGCCGGTGCGGCTGGTCGCCTGGCGGTCGAACTGGCTTTCCTGCCGTGCGATGGCATGGATGATCGACCAGTTCGCGTCCAGCGCGGGCGGCAGCGGCACGGTCGGAAAGCCGATCAGGCTGTAGTCGGCGAGCCCGTTCTGGAGCGCGCTGCGCCCCACCATGACCGCAAGGTCGGGACGGTCGATCGATCGTGACAGCTCGTCCGCGAGCACATGATCGGTGTCGCTGCGTGCGTCCTGCGCGATCTGTCGGACGAAGGCGCTCTGGTCGGGCCAGTCGCCGATCCGGCCGAGGAAGCGCACCGCCTGCACGACCTGCCGTCCCTCGAACGCGGCGCGCGTGGCGCGATCGACCGGCCTGGGCACGAACGCCGGCGGCGCGACCAGCGGCCGCCCCAGACGTTCCGTAGCGAGCTGCCCGTAATATTGGTCGCCAAGCGCGGCGGCGCGGGCGAGATAGGCGCGCGCCTCGTCCGCGCGTGCGGCCGAGGCCATCGCGCGTGCCGCCCAATACAGTCCCTTCGACCGGATCGACGGCGATCGCGAGCCGCCGGCATAGCGTTCGAACAACGGCGCGGCGTCCGCCGGACGCGCGAGGTGACGCATCGCGGCCTGTCCGGCCAGCCAGACCAGGTCGGTGTAGGCATCGCGCTCGGCATAGGAGAGCGTGCCGACGTCCGTTCCGGTCGGCAGTGCGTCGTCGACCTGCCGGCCGATGTCATAGGCCTGGCCCCAGTCGCCGTCGGCCACCGCTCCCCTGGCGAGGCCGAGCAGCAGCTGATACCAGCGCGTCCGGTCGCCCGGCGGCGCGACAAGCGCGTGGGGCCGGGCGAGCGAGGCGCGTGCCGACGCGCCGTCGCCGCGGTCGCG
>NZ_CAHJWW010000338.1 GCF_903643035.1 Sphingomonas bacterium
GGCGGCGGCGGCGCCGGCGCCCGCGCGCTGGTCCGCCTCGATCCCGGTCGCGACGACCGAGACGCGGATGCGCCCTTCCAGCTCGGGGTTGAACGCCGATCCCCAGATGATGTTGGCGTCGGGATCGACCAGGTCGCGGATGTGGTTCGCCGCCTCGTCCACCTCCAGCAGGCGCATGTCGTCGCCGCCGGTGATGGAGATGATGACGCCCTTGGCCCCCTGCATCGACACGCCGTCGAGCAGCGGATTGGCGATCGCCTTCTGCGCCGCCTCCAGCGCGCGGTTATCGCCCGAGCTCTCGCCCGTGCCCATCATCGCCTTGCCCATCTCCTGCATCACCGATCGGACGTCGGCGAAGTCGAGGTTGATGAGGCCGGGCATCACCATCAGGTCGGTGATCCCGCGCACACCCTGCTGCAGCACCTCGTCCGCCATGCTGAACGCCTCCTTGAAGGTCGTGTTCGCGTTGGCGATCAGGAACAGGTTCTGGTTGGGGATGACGATCAGCGTGTCGACGAACTTCTGAAGCTCCTCGATGCCCGCGTCCGCGCTCTTGGCGCGGCGGTTGCCCTCGAACGCGAACGGCTTGGTGACGACGCCGACGGTCAGTATGCCCATGTCGCGCGCCGCCTTGGCGATGACGGGCGCCGCGCCGGTGCCGGTGCCGCCGCCCATGCCGGCGGCGATGAACACCATGTGGTTGCCCTCCAGCATCTTGGAGAGGCTGTCGATCGTCTCCTCGGCGGCGGCGCGGCCGATCTCGGGCCGGCTGCCCGCGCCGAGTCCCTGCGTGATCTTGGTGCCCAGCTGGATGCGGTGGGGCGCGTTCGACTGCTTCAGCGCCTGCGCGTCGGTGTTGGCGACCAGGAAGTCGACGCCCTGCACCTCGGCGCGCATCATGTTCGCGATTGCGTTCCCGCCCGCCCCGCCGACGCCGATCACGGCGATGCGGGGGGTTAGTTCATCGACGTCGGAAGCCAGAAACTCGATGCTCATCGCCCAATCTCTCCGCCCGGCCCGCTGGTGAAACGCCAAGTCCTGCTGCCTCGTTGATACCTTGCACGAAGGCTCCCGCGCGTGCCAGCCGAAAAGCCGGGGCGCGCGAGCCGCCCTTCAATAATTGGCGCGCGCCGCCTGGATCAGCTTGCGGAACGCGCCGAGTCCGCGTGGCCGATGCACCAGCTGCGGCGCGCCGGACAGCGCGCGCAGGTCGACAGGGTCGGTCGCCGCATAGAAGGCGAGCCCCGCGAGCGTCGCGAAACCCGGCCCCGCATGTGCTTCGGGCAGGCCGGTCAGCCCGCGGGGACGGCCGATCCGCACCGATCGGCCGAGCGCCGCCTGCGCATAGTCGGCGATGCCCTTCAGCTCCGCGCCGCCGCCGGTCAGCACCACCTGGCGCCCGACCGGCCCTTCGAACTTCAGCTCCTTCAGCGCGCGGCCCACCTCGCCCGTCAGATGCTGGAGCCGCTGGCGGATCACGCCGTTCAGCGCCGCCTTCGTGATCTGCTGCGTGTCGTGCTTCTCGTCCTCCCCTACGTCGTCGGCGCCCGCGGACACGACGGGGATCATGTCGTGATTGTCGCGCGGGGAGGTGTTGGCGGAGCCGTGGAAGCACTTCATCCGCTCCGCCTGCGCGCGCCTGGCGCCGAACGCGGAGGCGATGTCGTCGGTGATGTCCGACCCGCCGAAGGGGATGGACGCGAGCCCCACGAGCATCCCGCCCGCGAACAGCGACACGTTGGTGACGCCCGCGCCGACCTCGACCAGCGCCACGCCCAGCTCGCGTTCCTCCTCGGACAGGCAGGCAAGGCCGGTCGCGACGGGCGAGGCGATGATCGACTTCACCTCCAGATGCGCGGAGCGGACGCACAGGTCGAGGTTGCGCACCGGCGATCCGTCCGCCGCGACGACGTGGATGTGGACGCCCAGCCGGTCGGCGTGCAGGCCCAGCGGCTTCTTGACGCCGGTCAGCCCGTCGAGCGTGTAGAGCGCCGGCTGCGCGTGCAGCACCATCCGGCCCTGCGGATCGATCGACTCGCGCCCGGCCGCCAGCAGCGCGTCGATGTCGCCCTGCTCGATACGGTGCCCGCCAAGCTCGAACTCGATGGAGGCGACGTCGCTGACGAGGCCGCCCGCCGAGAAGCCGACCCACACGTTCTCGATGTTCAGCCCCGCGATCCGCTCGGCCTGCTCCACCGCCTCGCGCACCGCGACCTCCGTCACGGCCATGTCGGCGATATAGCCGCGCTTGACGCCGCGGCTCTCGCGCTGGCCGGTGCCGAGCACGGTCAGCTCGCCGCCCCCGACACCTCCCGGGCCGGGCTGCACGATCATCGCCGAAACCTTCGACGATCCGATGTCGAGGGCCGTGATGAGCCCTTCAGGTGCCGCCTTCGCCATGGTCCCGTTCCCCCTGCCAGCCTGCAATCCGGTCCGCGTCCGACCCGTCCCTAGCCCTTGTCCGTTCGTTCCGCCCGGCTCGGCGGCGTCGCCGGGGCCGGTGCGCCGGCCCGGGCCGGCGCAC
>NZ_CAHJWW010000339.1 GCF_903643035.1 Sphingomonas bacterium
ATTGGTCAGCAGCGCGGGAAGGGCGAGCGGCGCTCCCGCCGGCGGCACCGCGGCCTGTCCGCGGCGGGCGAGGGCGACGTCCAGCCGCTCGGCGACGACGAACGATACCGGGTTGGAGGCGGCAGACGTCGTGGTCCCGCCGACGGTCGCGGAAGCCTGCGCGACATTGCTGACCGTCGCGCCCGCGCGGGTCTGCGCCGATACCGGCCCGCCCGTCCACAACAGCGTCGCCACAGCCATGAAGACGCAGGCAAGCCGTCCGGCGATCGACCGAGCTGTTGTGAAACCCCGCAAGAAAGCCCCCTTTCGACGGCCTTTCTTGCGATGCGCGTTAAAGAAACTCTTATAAAACCAAAGCGGATGTCGTTAGTTCTGGCGACCATGCTTTATCAAGAGCGGCGTAGACTTGCCGTTGTCTTGGTAAAGGGAGTGATTACCGCATTATCGCGTCGATGCAGGTCAGATTGGTCCTATCATCGGTCGGCGAGATCTTGGCGTCGACTCAGATTTCGGGGATCGCGTCGAGGTACGACTCCATCGCCGCCTGTCCGGCGCCGGTCAGGGACACCTCTATCCGGCGCCGGTCCATCGGATCGGTGGCGCGGCTCACCAGCCCCAGCTTGTCGAGATGGTCGATCCATCGCTGCGCCGTCGTCGCGGGCGCGTCGACCATGGCCACCAGCGTCTTGACGTTCACCGGCTGGCCCTTGCGATCGGCGATATACACCGCGATCAGCATGTCCCAGCCCGGCTCCTGGAACAGGTCGACGGGCAGGAAGCGTTTGCGAAGCTGCCGGTGTCTCAGCAGCAGCGCGGCCTTTTCCGCGAACCGCTGCCGACCGGCCGGCATGATCGGGGGTGCGGTGTCGATGGCCTCCGCAAGCTGGCCCAAGTCGCTGGTGGCTGCCCGAAGGCGAGCGACGATGTCCCTGATTCGGTTCTCGGATGGCGTCTGCATCTGACCCGTGGTTGTTATTTGTAACTTAGATAAGCGTTTGCGACGGAACACGGCAATCCCGTTCACGCGAACATTTGTCAGCAACGCCAGCCGATCCGGCGCGATCGGCCCCGGGCGGCGGCGCATTCCGTCGCCCGCGCCGCCGTGCTAGCGGCAGGGAAGAACAAAACGGCAGAGGATCCGGCGCTTGACCCCCGATTTCGACTTCGCGCTGGGCGAGAACGCGGAGATGATCCGCGACACGACCCGGCGCTTCGCGACCGATCGGATCGCTCCGCTCGCGGCCCGGATCGACGCCGACGACTGGTTCCCGCGCGACGAGCTGTGGCCCGCGATGGGCGACCTTGGCCTGCACGGCATCACCGTGGCGGAGGCGGACGGCGGGCTGGGGCTCGGCTATCTCGACCACGTCGTCGCGATCGAGGAGGTGAGCCGCGCGTCGGCGTCCGTCGGGCTCAGCTACGGCGCGCACTCCAACCTGTGCGTCAACCAGATCAGCCGCTGGGGTTCGGCGGAGCAGAAGGCCAGATATCTCCCCAGGCTCATCAGCGGCGAGCATGTCGGCAGCCTGGCGATGTCCGAGGCGGGTTCGGGCTCCGACGTCGTGTCGATGAAGCTCCGCGCGCGGCCGACCGACGGCGGCTATGTGCTCGACGGCACCAAGTTCTGGATCACCAACGCGGCATACGCCGACACGCTGGTCGTCTACGCGAAGACGGGGGAGGGGTCGCGCGGGATCACCGCCTTCCTGATCGAGGCGGGGATGCCCGGTTTCTCGATCGGGCAGAAGATCGACAAGATGGGCATGCGCGGCTCGCCCACCGCCGAGCTGGTGTTCGATCACTGCGAGGTGCCCGGGGCGAACGTGATGGGGCCGCTGAACGGCGGGGTGGGCGTGCTGATGAGCGGGCTCGACTATGAGCGCGCGGTGCTGGCGGGCATCCAGCTCGGCATCATGCAGGCGTGCCTCGACACGGTGATCCCCTATGTGCGCGAGCGGCGGCAGTTCGGGCAGGCGGTCGGCGGCTTCCAGCTGATGCAGGCGAAGGTCGCCGACATGTACGTCGCGCTCAATTCCGCGCGGGCCTACGTCTACGCGGTCGCGCGCTCGTGCGACGCGGGGAGGACGACGCGGTTCGACGCCGCCGGCGCGATCCTGCTGGCGAGCGAGAATGCGGTGAAGGTGTCGCTGGAGGCGATCCAGGCGCTGGGCGGCGCGGGCTATACGAAGGACTGGCCGGTCGAGCGATACCTGCGCGACGCCAAGCTGCTCGACATCGGCGCGGGCACGAACGAGGTGCGGCGGATGCTGATCGGCCGCGAGCTGATCGGACACGACGCGCCGGTGGCGCAGTGAGGCGCCTGTTGCTCCCCTCCCGCGAGCGGGAGGGGGATTTGGCGTGACCGCGCCCGTCCTTCCGACGCTCGTCCTGCCCGAGAGCGACCCGTTCCGCGCCAATGCCGCGCACAACCGCGCGCTCGTCGGCGAGTTGCGCGCGCGCGTCGCGCAGGCCGCGACCGGCGGGTCGGCGTCCGCCCGCGAGC